>JAZQKN010000072.1:0-38097 GCA_045542175.1 Acutalibacteraceae bacterium
TGAGCAAAAGAATGTAGAAATACTTGAGGCAGAAGCGTGTTCCGACCACATCCACATGCTTGTAAGTATCCCGCCGCATATAAGTGTAGCACAATTTATGGGATATCTCAAGGGTAAAAGTACATTGATGATTTTCGACCGGCACGCAAATTTAAAATACAAGTACGGTTCCAGAAGTTTCTGGTGCAGAGGGTATTATGTAGATACAGTCGGTCGAAACAAAAAGCAAATAGCAGAATACATAAGGAATCAGCTTGAAGAAGATTACGCAGTAGACCAGGTCACAATGAAAGAGTACATAGACCCGTTTACGGGTAGCAAGACAAAGTAGGCAAAATAAAACAGCCGCTCGGGAGCGGCTGCCAGTGACAGTAATGCGCTGCTAAACTTTCAGAGCCCCTTTCAGGGGCAAAGCCAGTAATCGCCCCTTGAAGGGGCAGTGCAAACCCCCGGCTCAGCCGGGGGTTATGATTTAAAAATCTGCTGAACCTGTTGTTCTGGGGAAGGGTAAAACGTCTCTGATATTTGAAATGCCTGTAAGATACATAACAAGTCTTTCAAAACCGAGACCGAAACCGCTGTGTTTGACTCCTCCGTAGCGACGAAGGTCAAGATACCAACTGTAATCTTCGGGGTTAAGACCGAGCTCGTTGATTCTTGCTTCAAGAACGTCAAGTCTTTCTTCTCTCTGACTGCCGCCAATAATTTCGCCGATGCCCATAACAAGGCAGTCGCAAGCTGCAACCGTTTTGCCGTCATCGTTAAGACGCATATAGAAAGCTTTGATTTCCTTGGGGTAGTCCGTTACAAAAACGGGACGCTTGAAAATCTTTTCAGTCAGATAGCGTTCGTGCTCTGTCTGAAGGTCACAACCCCAGCTGACTTTATATTCAAATTCGTCGTTGTGTTCGGCGAGCATTGAAACTGCTTCGGTGTAGGTTACTCTGCCGAAATCGGAGTTAGCAACGGCGGTGAGTCTTTCAACAAGCTCTTTATCAATAAACTTGTTAAGGAATTCAATTTCCTGCGGGCAGTTTTCAAGAACGTATCTGATAACGTATTTAATCATCGCTTCGGCAACGTCCATATTGTCGCAAAGCTCTGCAAACGCCATTTCAGGCTCAATCATCCAGAATTCTGCGGCGTGACGCTGAGTATAGGATTTTTCGGCTCTGAAAGTAGGCCCGAATGTGTAAACCTTACCGAAAGCAAGAGCCATTGTTTCAGCCTGAAGCTGACCCGAAACGGTCAGGAATGCAGGCTTCTGGAAAAAGTCTTCGCCGTAATCTATTTCGCCGTTTTCTGTTTTGGGAAGATTCTCCATATCGAGCGTTGTTACTCTGAACATTTCTCCCGCACCTTCGCAGTCGCTGCAGGAGATGAGGGGAGTGTGAGCGTAAACAAAGCCTTGATCGATAAAGAATTTGTGTATTGCGTATGCGGCAACGGAACGGATTCTGAAAACCGCATTGAAAGTGTTTGTTCTGGGTCTTAAATGAGCAATTGTTCTCAAAAACTCAAGGGAATGTCTCTTTTTCTGAAGAGGATAGTCGGGTGTTGAAAGAGCCTCAACCGTTATTTCGTCAGCATTGATTTCAAACGGCTGATTTGCCTGAGGGGTAAGAATTAAAGTGCCCGAAACCTTTATTGCAGAGCCTACGTTGAGCTTTGCAATTTCTTTATAGTTATCAAGTTTTGCGGCTTCAAAAACAATCTGTACACCTTTAAAACAGCTTCCGTCGTTGATTTCAATAAAGCCGATTGCTTTTGAATCTCTCAATGTTTTGACCCAGCCGCAAACTGTTACGCTTTTGTCTGCATAGCTTTCAGCCGAATCAAACAGATTTTTAATTTCAAGTCTGTCCATAGTAAGTCTCCGAATTTAAATTATACTGTAAGCAAATGAAGATTTTGCTCGACTATTTTTACGCTTATTCCTTTTACGTCTGCCAACTCGTAAACGTCTCTGAATTTACCGTTTTCGTTTCTGTAATCGATAATTGCCTGTGCTTTCTTTTCACCTATCATTTCAAGCTTTGTAAGTTCTTCGAGAGTAGCTGTGTTAATGTTGACTTTTTCGCCCGATACAACCTGAGAATCAGTACCGTTTGTTGGGGAAGGCTTGCTGTCAAGAAAAACAACCGTTGAATGATATACTGCTTCAATTGAATTATATTTCGGCGAATCAAAAACAGAGAACAAAATTGTGCCTGCTGTTATAATCAAGGCAGCTGCAATAAGCAGAAAAGTATGATTTCTGTCACTCATATTTAAAAGTTGGTACCGTTCCAGCCCCAATGCTCGGCTTCTTCGTATTTGATGTAAATGTTTGTACGGTCAATGCCTATTTCCTCATTGATGATTTCGGAAATAGCGGCGGTAAGTCTGTCGTAAGCGGCGTCAGACGTTGAGCCGAAAAGACTTACCTCAACGTAAGCATAGTCTTCACTGCAATCGCCTTTGAAATACATATTCACGTTGTCTTCAAAAGCAAGCATAAGCCAGCTCTCGCTTTTGCCGGGAATAAGAGCGATTGCCTGACCGAGTTTTGACTTGAGAATTTCTTTGTTTTCAAGTGTGAGTTCCTTGCTGACTGTTGTTCTGATATAAGGCATAATATATTCTCCTGTTAATTAATTTACTCTTGTAAAATCGTTTGCTTCAACAACCACACCGAGGATTGTGAAATCCGAATCCGTATAGTTAACGTAAATCATCGCACCCGTATCATATTCTGTGCAGAATATACCGTCTTCAACCTCGTAGTGGTCTGTTATTCTTGCGTCTCTGAGGTCATAGAGTGCCGCATTTGCCTTGGTATAGAATTCTGCGGCAGCGTTGATTGTATTATCGTAGTAATAAATGTCACTCTCAGCATTTTTGTCAATTGCTTCGTAGTTCCAGGCAAAATGCGGGCAAGCACCGTACTCAATGTATTTGAGCATTGCTTCCTGCATATTAACCTCGGTGTTGAGCGGGAGTCCCGTATAATCAACAATTCCGTGAAGCACCATAGGTACAAACGGTACGGAAATGTAAGCGCCGCTTCGTGCAACCGAAGGCTTCATAGGCATATTGATAATTTTGTTGACGTTTTTAATCATATAGAAGTTTCCCGTAACCGCCATTGTAGAATGGTTGGTTGAAAGGGGAGCAACTGAAGCTGAAATTAATCCGGCAGCATCCTGTCTGGACATACCGTTATCTGAGTAATCGGAATAAAGAACGGTGCCGACGTCGTTGAGAGAAAAGCCCGAAAATCCGAGATTTTCAGTTCTTGAAAGCACCGAAACTACTGTGTCGTGCAGCTTATCAACGTTTATCAGTTCTTTAGCGTAAATGGGAGTTTTCAGATAATCGTATGTGAGATAGGGTTTGTAGTTAAAATCCTCAAGCTTTATATTATTTGCTGAATTGAAATATATTGAACTTGAATCAGAGAGCAGATTGATATCAAAATACAGGCTCATTTTTTGTGTTTTGATATAATCATACAGCACTGCAAGACCTTTTTCGCCGCCGATATTATTCAATACGGAAATGGATGAAATGTTTTTTGAATTAACACCGCCGTTGAAAATTCCCGAATATCTGACACTGATATTATTAATGCCCTTGCTTTTCATTCTGGAAAGCATATCTGCGGACTGTTCAAAATCCGTCATCGGAACAAGCTTGTCTGCAATCCCGCTATCATCTGTTGCGGCACCTGTAAGCGACAGGAAACAGGGAAGATAATCTTCATTAGTTACCGATTTGATTGAAAGAACAGAGTTTCGGATAAGCTGTTCTCTGCAAGCAGAGGCAAGACCTGCATAGGTGGCGTTGTTGCCTGTAAGAAAACGGTAACAAAGAGAAACGTTTTCTACGGAAGCTTCCTTTGATATATAGATGGTTTTGTCATTATAGAGAGTGGGGGTAATGTTAAAGCTTGTATAAACACGGTTGAATTCATTGAAAGACTTTGCTTTATCAGCTTTAATGTTTGCAACGGCATCGCCTTTTTGAATGAGAGAAACGAAGGCGGTTTCACCATGCTTCATTCCGAAAGCAGGAATAATTGCGTTACCTGAATTCTGCGACCTGATTGCGGGGTCATTGCCGTAAACCGCAAAAGAAAGCGAATCGAAGGCTTCATCGTAAACAGCGGTTTTGATGATAGCACCGCTGCCGTCAGGTACAAGAATAAAATCGTCTTCAAAGCTTGTGTTGTAAGCACCGAAACTGTTCAGCAAAACAATATTTTCGATGAATGCATCCGGGTTTCCCGTAAGATTAGAGTGTGAACAGTCAACGGTCATATTACCGTCAACAAGCTTAACGTTAAGCTTGATTCTGAAACCTATGTCGGAATCGGAATACTCTTTTTTCTTTGCGGTTTCCTTATCTGAGAATATATCATAGGTGAATTCAGCACCGTTATCGGTAAGCTTATATGAAGCTTTATTATAAGCGAGCGAATTATCCTGTGAATTAAGATGATAAATATCCGTACCGCCTATAATTTCAAGGGAAACTACGCTTGCGTCGTGAGTCATACTTTCAGGGTTGATAATTCCGTCAAGCAGAGGTAAAGCGCTCCATAGATTGTTTGTTACGCTTTCAAGAATGCCGAAACTGACCGATTCTTTGTCAACGTAAAGCTCAATCAGTCCTGAAGAAGCTGATTTGATACCGTAAGAGGCTGCTCCTTTGGCATAGTGGACGGTAAAATCATCTGCAGGGTTGGAAATAGAGTTTCTTGTTTCAACCGATTTTATTATTTTAACTTTTGAGTTGCCGTCATAAAGGAAATAGACCGCAGTTACGGTAATCGCAATTGCCAGCAAAACAGCGGTTATGCGTATTGCAATTTTTTTAATTCGTTGTTTTTTGGTCATAATAATCCGAATCCTTTGGAACTTCAAATGTAAATACCACACCGCCGTCAACGTTCTTTGCTGAATATGAGCAGTTATGGTTGGTCATTATACTCTTAACGATTGAAAGACCCAAACCGAATCTGTTTTCGCTTCTTGCGTGAGATTTATCTGCCCTGAAGAAGCTGTCCCAGAGTTCGGGAAAATCATTGTCAGCAATATGTTCACCCGTATTGTATACACTGATTTCGTATTTATTGCCGACGTCAGTTGCGGAGATTTCAATAATCTTTTCACCGCTGCAATGTGAAATCGCATTGGTGATGTAGTTTTTAAGAACAATTTCAATCTTATCTTCCTGAGCGTAACACTCAAGATCACCCTGAATGTTGTTCTTGACAGTGATTCCGTTTTTGTCGAACTCAAGTGCAAGATGGTTTAAGATTGAGTTAATCTTTGCGTTAATATCAAAGCAGGCAGGAGTAAAAGGTTGAGACTTACTTTCAAGTTTTGAAAGCTCAAGAAGTTCAACAACAAGAGAATTCATCTTTCGTGTTTCATCCTGAATAATTGTGCAATAATCTCTGATTACTTCAGGATCGTTGCTGATACCCTCGCACAGACCTTCGGCATAACCGGAAATAATAGCAATGGGAGTTTTAAGTTCATGTGAAACGTTGTTAATGAAAGAGGTTCTTGCATTGTCAAGAGCGTGCCGTCTTTCGATATCTTTTTCAAGCTGCTTGTTTTTGTCTTTAAGATCATCCAGAGTTTCGTCAAGCGTGCTTGAAAGAATGTTGATGCTTTCACCGAGTTCACCGATTTCGTCATTGCCGTAGTTTCCGCATCTTCTCTCAAAGTTGAGAGCCGCCATATCTTTTGTTATGTCGTTCATTTCAACAAGAGGTTTTGTAAATTTACTTACAAGGAAATAGAAAATAAAAGAAACGATCATAACAATCAGTATACAGATAAACGAAAATACGCTGTCAGCAACATCAACAATGTTTTCGATATCAGCAACCGAAGAATAAATATAAAGCGTTTCGCCACTTTCAAGGTTTTCTGTCAGAACAAAATATTCGGCACTTGTAGCGATTTTTTGTCTGATTTCATAGTTGTCCTGATTGACTGCGTATGAGTAATTGTCACTGGCAACGGTGTTTGAATACTGAGAACCCGATGAGCCTGAAAACGGAAAATGATTGCTGCTTTCGGCACTGTCACCCTGTGAAGTATAAACAAGAACACCGCTTGAATCGACAATTTCAAATTCTATGTTGTTATTCTGAGCAATTGAGAAAAGTTCAAAATAGTAAGTAGCCGACCCTGGAATACATTTATTGATTTTTTCAGCTGCAGATGAGAGATTACGGTAAGTCTGATGAGAAAGAACCATAAACAGAGCGGGGGAGCTGAAAACGGAAATGAGGAAGATGAAAAGCACCATAACCGCAATAATCATTGCGAACAGCTTCAGTCGGATACGGCGTAATCTGAACTTTGAAAAAAACTTTTTCAATCCTGTTTCACCTCAATTTTATATCCCGCACCGTAAACTGTTTTAAGGTAAGTGTCGCCCCATAAGCCTAGCTTTGTTCTGAGCCTTGCAACGTGTGAGTCAACCGTTCTCGGGTCTCCTGCAAAATCGATGCCCCAGATATCGTCAAGAAGGCGGTCTCTTGAGTAGATTCTGCCTTTGTTTGCTGCGAGCTTAACAAGAATGTTGTGCTCTTTAATTGTAAGCTCGACAGAGTTACCGTTTAATACAACGGTATGAGCGGGCAGATTAATCACAAGACCGTCAATTTCTATAATATCCTCAGAGTTACTGCTTTTTGACGCAGATGCTCTTTTGAGAAGCGCTTCAACGCGTTTAACAAGAATAGTCGGGCTGAAGGGTTTTGTAACAAAATCGTCAGCACCTGACTCAAATGACATAAGTTCATCAAATTCCTGGCTTCTGGCAGTAAGCATAAGCAGAGGTACCGAGCTGGTTTCTCTGATTTTTTTGCAAACTTCCCAACCGTCGGCTTCGGGCATCATAATATCGCAGATAACAAGGTCGATATCTTTTGTGTTGCTGAATATTTCTATAGCATCAAGGCCGTTGACAGCTTCAACGGTTTCATAGCCTGCTTTATTAAGAAAGTCGCGGACAAGTCGTCTGATGAGAGCTTCGTCGTCAGCAATTAAGATTTTCGGCATCGTTGCCACCTCTTTCGTATGATTACGATTATAGATTATTTATTTTATCATAATTTATATATAAAAACAAGTATAGAAGAAATTTTTTTGAATGTGCAGTTTCTACCGCTTGAAACACTGCATTTTGAATAAAAAAGTATAGATGATTTAACCGATAAACAACAAAATAAAAGAAATTGAATTTTTTTAAAATAAACTATTGTTTTAATCTGCATCTTTTAGTATAATTAAACAGTATTTAACTTGGGTCATCTCGACCTTTCGAAAGGTGTGGTTAAAATGCTCGGCAAATATGTCAGAGTCAGGGTAACAAATCCCATCCGCTCCGTAAACAGACAATTCGGCTTTGTCTATCAGCTTAACTTCGGTGCAATCGAAGGCAAAAAGCGTTATGACAGCGTATCCTCAGGTGCTTACATTATGGGTGTCAATCATCCTGTAAGAACTTTTGACGGCAGAGTTATTGCGGCAATTAAAAGAGCTGACGGAAGTCCCACTGTTTATGTTGTAGCTCCCAAAAGTATGAGATTCATTTCTTATCAGATTGAAGATGCCATCGCTTTTGCGGAAAAAGGCAGAGACTATAAGCTTGACTGTCTTTATGAGCGCTCGTGCGGAGCTGTAGTTTACAGATTCATCAATGACGAAGTGAGATATCTTCTTATCAAAAACCGCCGCAGCACTCATTGGGGATTCCCCAAGGGTCACGTTGAAAAGGGCGAAACCTTTGAACAGACTGCAACCAGAGAGGTTCTTGAAGAAACCGGTATTCATATCCAGATTCTGCCTCAGTTTGCTTCAAAATCTGAATATACGATTCAGGGCAGGGTTGAAAAGTCCGTAACCATCTTCCTTGCAAAAACAAAAGATACTCAGACTACCATCCAGAAAGAGGAAATTGAGGATTATATCTGGTTAAGCTATGAAAAAGCACTCGATACCTTGCGTTTTATCAACGACAGAAATATTCTTCAGAGTGCTCACGATTTTCTTGTCAGTCAGAACATCATTAATTAAGGAGAATTATTAACATGACAGAAGCTATTTCTGAATACATAGTTAATCTTTTCAGCGGTGCAATTCCGAAAGAGCTTATAGTGTTTATAATTTCAACGTTTCCGGTTCTCGAACTCAGAGGGGGAATGATTGCCGCAAGTTTACTTGACGTTGATCTTGTTAAAGCGCTTGTTATATGTTATTTCGGCAATGTTTTACCGATTCCGTTCATCCTTTTGTTTATAAGAAGAATTTTTAAGTTCTTAAAAAGATTCAAGGCAACAAGAGGACTTATAGAAAAACTGGAAGTCAGGTCAATGAGAAAAAAAGACAGTGTTCTTCGCTGGAGAAACTGGGGATTGCTTGTTTTTGTTGCGATACCCTTGCCGGGAACCGGCGGATGGACAGGATCGCTGATTGCGGCACTTCTTGACATAAGAATCCGTAATTCGTTTCCGATAATTGCCCTCGGTATTCTTATCGCCGATCTTATTATGGCAATTTTCTCATACGGCTTACTCGGATTGATATTTTAAAATAAAAGCGGTGCAGAATTCTGCACCGCTTATTTTTATGCTCTTTTAAATGATTTGGAGATGTCAATCAGTTTTGCCAATCTGTCAGCAACTTCTTTGGGAGTGCCGTTAATATCACCGTTAAGCCACGCAATAATCACCATACTTGCACCTGCACTTGTATAGGTGAGGTAAACGTCAGCGTCTACCTGTGTGACCTGATTGTCATTTTCAATGATTTTCTGAACGGTTTTTTCATAGAAAATGTTAATGAGTCTGTGCAGGAAATTATGCAGAATGTTTGTCTGAGTAAACATTCTGTAATACTCCATATCCTGTGATAGGTAATCGCAAAGAGTTCTCAGAAATACGGTTGTCGGGTTTTTGAGGTCTGCATCTTTGAAAGTATCTACAAAAGCAAGAAGTTTTTTTACTTCTTCGTTTTCAATCTGCTCAATTACGCTGTTGATATCAGTGAAATGTGCATAGAAAGTGCCTCGGCTTATATCAGCTTCTCTGATAATATCTGAAACTGTAATTTTGGCAAGGTCTTTCTCGTGCATAATTTTAACAAGGGCTTTTTTGATTAAATTCTTGGAACGGATTGAGCTTCTGTACTCTGCTTTAGCCATACGGTTCACCTTTTTCACTTATTTTCTCAATTTTAGAATAACATATTTTTAGTGTTCATTTATGAACAAATTGTTAAACTTTAGACATCAATTTGTTTTTAATTTCTTTTTGGGTTGTTGACTGATATCTGCTTAAATGTTATACTGAAATCAATAATCTGAAAGTAGGCGGTTAAATGAAGCTTGTTACCCAGACTGAAGTTCTAAGTGATCGTTTCGGCGATGAAAAGGCGGTCAGAATTATCTGCGAAAGCGGATTTGACGGCATTGATTTTTCAATGTTTGATCTTGATGAAGAGGACTGTATCCTTAACGGAAGCGGTTATAAGAATCATCTTTACAATATTAAAAACATTGCCGAATCGTACGGCGTAACTTTCGAACAGGCACATGCACCGTTTCCCTCAGCAAGAGAGGGTAACGAAGAATATAACGCTTTTATGTTTGATAAGCTGAAAAAAGCTATTGAAATTGCGGGGATACTTGATACCAAGATTATCGTAGTGCATCCTGTACAGTTCAGCAGTGAGCAGAAAGAACGCAACCTTGAACTTTACCGCTCTCTTGAACCTTTTGCAGCTGAACACGGTGTTAAAATTGCACTTGAAAATATGTGGGGAACAAAGACCGTTGACGGTAAGAGAAAAATTGTTCCCAACGTTTGCAGCGTTGCGGCAGAATTCAACGATTATTTCGATTCACTCAATTCTTCCAATTTTACAACTTGCCTTGATCTCGGCCATTGCGGACTTGTCGGCGACGATGCCGCATCAATGATAAGGGATATGAATTCAAGACTCGGCTGTCTTCATATTCACGATAATGATTTTATTCACGACAGCCACACTCTTCCTTATACAATGAATATGGATTGGGATTCAATTCTCAAGGCTCTGGGCGAAGTTGATTACAAAGGCAATTTCACTTATGAAGCTGATTATTTTATGAAGAGATTCCCTGATGACTTACTGCCAGCCTGTCAGAGATTTATGCACGACGTAGGCAGAAGTATGATGGCGAAAATAGAAAGCTACAGGTTTACAAAATGAGCAAATTTATCTGTCCTGTATGTAAAGATCCGCTTTGTGACTGCGGTTCAAGTTATAAATGCGATAACAATCATTGCTTTGATAAATCTAAATTCGGCTACGTCAATCTTCTGCGCTCCAATCAGTCGTCCGCTAAAAGGCACGGCGATGACCGTATGATGGTACGGGCAAGAAGAGATTTTCTGGACAGGGAATATTACAGTTTTCTGAAAGACAGACTTTGCGGAATTTGCAGCAAGTTCTTGCCTGAAGAATCGCTGATTCTTGATGCCGGGTGCGGAGAATGTTATTATTCCTCCGCGATTGAAAAAACGTTGACCGAAAGCGGTAAAACAACAAAGGTTTTCGGCATTGATATTTCAAAGGATGCGCTCGAGTTTGCTTCAAAAAGAAAAAGCGGTGTAACAACCGCCGTTGCAAGCGTGTTCAATATGCCTTTTGCCGATGAAACCTTCGATGCGGTTCTAAACGTTTTTTCGCCTGAAGCATTTGATGAATTCGGAAGGCTTCTGAAAAAAGACGGTGTTCTTATCAGAGTGATTCCTCTTGAAAGACACTTACTTGAACTTAAAGAGCTTATTTATGAAACCGCTTATCTCAACGAAGTTGCCGAAAAGCAAATTGACGGCTTTGAGCTTGTTGAGGAAATTGAGCTTGAAGAAAAGATCGGAATTAACTCAAACGAAGATTTGAACAATCTTTTTAAAATGACACCTTATTACTATAAAACGGGCAGAGATGACCAGCTGAAGCTTCAGTCTGCTGACAGCCTGAAGCTGACCGTACAGTTTTGCATCCGTGTTTACAGAAAGGAAGATTAATATGCATAAAAGACTTGCCAAAACACCGCCTATGGGCTGGAACAGTTGGGATTGCTACGGAGCATCGGTAAATGAAGAAGAGCTTAAAGCCAATGCCGATTATATGGCAAAATATCTTAAAGATTACGGCTGGGAATATATCGTATGTGATATTCAGTGGTCGGAGCCTACTGCAGATTGCCACGATTACCATTATTTCGCACCTCTTTGTATGGATGAATACTCAAGACTTATTCCGTCGGTGGAAAGATTTCCTTCTTCGGCAGACGGCAAGGGATTTAAACCGATTGCGGATTATATTCATTCGCTCGGTCTTAAATTCGGAATACACATTATGAGAGGTATTCCCAGACAGGCTGCGCACATGAACACCAAAATAAAATGTGAGGGTGTATCCGCAAGGGATATCGCAAAGCCTTATTCAGTTTGCCCGTGGAATCCCGATATGTATGGCTTGTGTTCAGATGCAAAGGGCGCACAGGAATACTACGATTCCATTTTTGAACTCTACGCTTCGTGGGGTGTTGATTATATCAAGTGTGACGATATTGCAAACACAGAATACAAACCTCACGACCCTTATTCAGCAAGAGATGAAATCGAAATGATGAGAAAGGCTCTCGATAAATGCGGCAGAGATATCGTTTTCAGCCTTTCACCCGGACCGGCCCCTGTTGAAGAGCACGAGCATCTTGCCGCTCACGCAAACCTCTGGAGAATCACAGGTGATTTCTGGGATGAATGGAGCAAGCTCCACGATATGTTTACCCGTTGCTATAACTGGCAGGAATACGTTCAGGAGGGTGCGTGGCCCGATTGCGATATGCTTCCCATCGGACATCTTAAAGTATGCCCCAGACAGAAGGTAAACAAATGGAAGCACTATACTTATTTCACCAAGGATGAGCAGATTACAATGATGACCCTGTGGTCAATCTTCCGCTCACCGCTGATGATCGGTGCCGAAATGCGTGATAACGATGAATTCACGCTTTCTCTTCTCACCAATGCCGAGCTTATCGAAATGCTCAAAAATTCAAGCGGTGCAAGACAGTTCAGCCGTAATGAAACTGACGGTAAAGGTGAAATTATCTGGACTTCAAACGGTGAAAATTGCAAATACGTTGCTCTTTTCAATACAGATGATGACGTAAGAGAAATAGCTTTTGATATCAGTAATATTTCTGTCGGCGGAGCTGATTATTCCGTTTGGGATATGTGGGCTCACGAAGAATATATGGTAACAAAAGATAAATTCTCGGCTCCCGTTAACAGCCACGGAGCAAGACTTTTTAAAATTACTTTGAAATAAGCGGTGACAGTAATGGAAAGAATCCCTAATTTAAGATTGGCAACTGAAAAGCCTGACCATATTATGGTGAGCATTTCGGGAGACGCAAAAACGTCAATGACGGTTACCTGGAGAGCAAGCCTTGATGTTTCCGAGGGCTACGTTGAATACTATGAAAAAGGCGGAGAAAAGAAGATTGCAAAAGCAATTGTGAAGCCTTTTAAAAGCGACGTAAACACAAGCAATATTTTCTGGGCAACTCCCAATGATTTAAAGCCCGGTACAAGATATTATTATACCTGCGGAAGCGAAAGTAACCGTAGCGAAGAATTCTGGTTTGATACCGAAGAAGAAAATCTCACAAAGTTTAAGTTTATCGCAATATCTGATCATCAGAAGGATACTGACCATTATGACCCTGATTACAGCGAGCTTAACGCTTTCCTTAAAGCTACACTCAAAAAGCATCCCGACGTAAAATTCATTCTCACTGCCGGCGATAACACAAACTGCGGTCAGCACGAAATTCAGTGGAATGCAATGTTTGACGGTATGCAGGGAATTATGGAGCATCTGCCTTATATGATGTGTTGCGGTAACCACGATAACAGGGGATTCAGAGAATATTTTCCTGAAGAAGTGGACAGATATTACGCTGAGCCTGCAGAATTCTTCAACACCCAGCTTCAGTATTCTTATCCGCAAAACGGTCCAGAGGGCTGGAGCACCGAAAACTATTCTTTTGATTACGGCAACTGTCATTTCAACGTTTTCGGCGTAAACGAGCCTGAGCTTGTAAACGATTGGGCGGTAAAGGATATTGATTCAAGCAACAAAACCTGGAAATTCGGTTCATACCATTTCCCGATTTATTATGCAGGACCCAACCTTTCTAACGATGACGCTTATCCCATGATGCGTGAATGTATGGAAAAACTTGACGTTCTTTTTGCGGGTCACGAGCATAATTTCTCACGCAGTTTCCCGATAAGAAACGAACAGATTTTTGATAAGCCTTCACAGGGTACAATTCATTATCAACTCGGTAACGGACATAAGAATCCGCCCGGCACAAAAACTACCGATAAGGTATGGCATTGCTCGTTCTATCCTCAGGAGGAACAGGTGAGTATGTACGCACTTATTGAGGTTGACGGTGATAAGCTTACAATGACCGCAAACCTTGATGACGGCAGAATTGCCGATGAATGTGTAATTGATAAGGCGAAGGATGAAATCAGACCCTACAGAGTTGCTCCCGTATTCGGTCCCGGCAGAACAAGAGTTTATTTCAAGGGTGCGGATCTGGGTCTTTGTAATATGGAAACACCCGCAGTTTGCAAAGACGGTGTGTGGTGCATAGCTCTTGCAATTCTTATCGGTTATATCGGCGGAGACGTCAAGCGTGAAAAGGGAAAAATAATTCTCGGAGCTTATGGCAAAACCGCTGAATTCACTGAAAACAGCGACGTTGCCGTTACCGACAGAGGCGAAATCAAGCTTGATATTCCTGTTTTCAGAGGTAATATGGGTCAGCTTTACGTACCTGTTGAAGGTATATGCAAAGCCTTTGATTTCAAGTGGGCGTATGCAGAGTATAATAACTTTATAACAATTGAAACAATACCTGAAAGTGTACCCGTACCTTATCAGCCGTAAAACAAACTGTATGGCTGTTGAGAAAGGAAGCTGAATGACGTTTTCTTCGACCGAAGGTGTACAGAGGCACATCGATGGGAGAAAAAATGGCAAATAAACGAAAACTTGTCTTTTTTCTTTTCGGGCGATTTGTGAATCACCCATACGATAAAAAGAGCCGATGTTAAACATCGACCCTTATAAATTACTTTCGTTTATGTTTCAGCTACTTTATCGACAGTCAAAAAGACGCTCAACCGAGCGTCTTTTTTATTTCTGTAACAGTTAAAATGTTTTCGTTGATTTTAAATCTTACGTCAAATCCCGCAAATTCTATTCCGTAAATTCTTTCGGGATCATTCTGATATGCGGGTCTCGGGTCTTGCTTTAAAACAGCAATTAATGCTTTTCGCTTGCTTTCGGGGATAATTGAAATAAGATCCTTGGGGAATTTTATTTCAAGGCTTCCTTCCTTATCTTCAAGCGCAAATCCGTTGCTCGCATCAGGATGTGAATCAACGTAGGGGAGATACGGCTTTATATCGTAAATAGGGGTGCCGTCAAGTAAATCGGCACCTGCAACTTTTATGACCGTGCCGTATTCCTCGGTCTTTTCAATTCCGATAAGCTTAACGCTTGAAAGGCCGATGGAATTCGGTCTGAACGGCGAGCGGGTTGCAAAAACGCCCATACGCTTGTTACCGCCGAGTCTGGGAGGCCTTACCGTTGGAGTCCACTCCTTATCAGTGCATTCCGAAAACTCCCATAAAAGCCAGATATAAGTAAAGTTTTCAATTCCCCTTAAAGCATCGGGATTCCTGTATTCAGGTTCAAAAACTATTGTTGCTTCAAGCTCTTCAACAAGACCGCTTTGCCTTGGAATACCGAATTTTGAAGTGAAATCTGTATGAATGCGTGCAATTATTCTCATAAAATTACCTGTCCGGTTCCGCAGTTTCGTGCGGTATGTTAGTTTCAATCATAAGTAAAAGTTCATCAACTGTTACAAGCTCAACGTCATCATCGAGAGCATTTACAAAATATTCAAGACGGTCAATGTTTATCGACCAGGGATGAACGTTTATTACGGTGTATCCGTTGATTGAATTGATGTCGGCAGGGTATGAGTTGATGATAGCAGCCTGTTCGTTGAGCCATTGGTCGGTTACGGCATTTCTGCCGCTCGGGTGCCAGAGGGATAATCTGTATGAAACGAAGGGCTTATCGTTAACAAACCATACCTTACCCTTGCCGCCTTCGTATCTGTCGGGGTCAAGGCTGAGTATTCCGCCGTAAATGTTTTCGTAGCTTGCATAGTAAGAAAGTCTTTTTGTCAGTCTGTTTTCATCTGAACCGGATCTGGGTGTGGCGTCAAGGATTGAAACATAATGTAAATTGCTCTTTTCCATAGCTGAAGCTGTCAGTGCGGCGTATTCGTTGAGATGTCTTTCAGGGTACTCTGTGGGATGCATATATCCTGCACCCGAAACGCCTGCAATGAAATAGTCATTTTCAGTTGCATCGCCGTAAATTACGTTTGCGGTGATTGGAGAAAATTCCTGCAGAAGCGGCGGGAAAGACCAGGTCATCGGGAACTGTGTGTCAAGTTTAAGCTTCTGATAGTATTCGGCATAGCCGTTCTGAATCCACTGAATGTTGTCGCCGTCACTGAAAACAATGGCAACGTAGTGCTTTGTGGGGTCGGTGTGAAGCTTTGTTTCGGAATGCTTCTGCTCCGGAAGTTCAGTTTTGAATGACGAAAGATAACTGCAGTTCTGAGCGTGGTCGGAGGGGATAACAAAATTACCTGTTTTTGAAGCACATTCAACAAAAGCTATTTCGTATTTTGCCCAACCGAGAACGGGAGCGTTGCGGTCGGCAAACTCAATTACTTTCTTACGGAAATAGTTTCCGTCAACATCATCGTCGATATAGAATAAAAAGAACTTCTGCTGAATGGCAAGGTCGCGAAGACCCGAGGCACTGTATTTAAGGCTTATTACAGCTTTTTTGCTGAAATGGCTTTTGTACTTGTTGAATAATTTTTCCTGGAACAGTACGTTATAATCATCGTCAGAATAATCTTCTTTGAGAACAAGATCCGCATTGATTGCAATATCTTCAAGCGTTTCAGGTACGGGAAGCCAGCCGTAAACGGAAGCTAAATTTGTTGCCGCATTCAGGCCCTCAGCTTTGCTGCTTTCACGGTAAAGCACGTAACCTGAATCAGCGATATATGATTTGAATTCATTTATAAGCGATTCTACTGTCCATTTTTTACCTTCGGAGTCGGTTGTGATAAGCTCAACACCGCACTTGGAAATCGTTTTAAGATATTCATTGCAGATTTCATTATGCTTAATAAAAATCATAGGTGAAGTTTTTGCAACAATTCCCTGAATGCTGACAGCAAGGTGTCTTTCGTCCTGAGAAGTGAATGTTGAAGCATCAATAACATAAAGCTTGTCGCCGAGCTCATAATCCGTGCAGATGTCGCCAAGGTTTGAAATATCCTCAATAGGTTCGTTCACAGGTGGTTCAGGCATAGTAAGATTGAGCAGTAAAGTTATCAGCGCAACAAATAATGAAGCAATAGATTTAAACAAGTTTGCCATAACGTCGCTCCTTTATATAAATGATTTATTTAGCATAAATAAAGAAAAATCCCTTGAAACATTACGTTCCAAGGGATTGGAGCTGCTAGGCGGACTTGAACCGCCGACCTCATCCTTACCAAGGATGCGCTCTACCGCCTGAGCCATAGCAGCATATGCGTTCATCGAACGCAAATTATAATAACATAATGTTTAAAATTTTGCAAGCCTTTTTTATAATTTTTTTAAAATAAATATATTAATATCTTTCGCCCGCGGTTTCGATAACGTAATCTTCTTTTATCGCTATCAGCTTTTTGAAATGCTCCTGATTCTTATGCTTTTCAAGGCTTTCTTCATTGAGCCATTTTTCAACAAGCAGAATTTTATCCTTGTCATAGGATGCGTAAAAGCTGTAATCCTCGCAACCGTCTTCGTTAAGGGTATCCTGCGGTATATTCATCGAGTAAATCTTATCAAGAAATTCCTGGGTTTTACCCGGCTTCATTGTGTAATAAAGATTTAAAACTATCATCAGATTATCCTTTCGTCAACTGCTTTTTCAACAAGCTCTGCAAACAGGGCACATGACCAGCTGAACCAGCTTCTTGTAAATTTATTCGGGTCGTTTGCGTAGAAACCTTCGTGCATATAGCCCGTGCCGCCGTCAGTTGTTTCGAGCATATGCAGAATTTCTCTTATTTCGTCCGCACTGTCGGATGAAAGTCCCTGCATTGAAAGAGCGATATGCCAGATATAGCCTTCGGGAGTGTGCGGACTGCCGACGCCTTTTGCGAATTTACCCTCGTAGTAATAGGGGTTATCCTTGCTTAAAATGAAGTTTCTTGTGTTGCGGTAAATTTCATCGTCGCAGGCACAAAAACCGATATACGGGGCGGAGAGGAGGCTTGGAACGTTTGCATCGTCAAACAGGAAATAATCTCCCATACCGTTAACTTCACAAGCATATATTTTACCGTATTTTTCGGTGTTGATAACTGCGTGTTCTTCAATGCCTTTTCTGATTTCAGATGCAAGCTTTTCTGCTTTTGCAATAAGCTCTTTTTCTTCAGGTGCAACCGCTTTCAGCATTTCGTCAAGGTAGCTGAGAACAACAACCGCAAACATATTCGATGCAACAAGATAACCGTATCTGCAAGCATCGTCGCTGGGTCTGAAGCCCGACCAGGTCATACCCGTATATTCAACGGGATTGCCCATACCGTTGTTATGAATCGTATCCTGTTCGGGACAATTCTTACGGGTGAAACGGTAGGGTGATTTTTCAAAATGATTCTGTTCGGTTACCCAAAGGTCAACCGTTGTTTTTGCTGAAGAAATAAAGCTTTCGTCAAGTATTGAATTATCACCCGTGGCTTTCCAGTAAAGGTAGGTCAGACGCAGGGGATAGCAGAGAGAATCGATTTCGTATTTACGTTCCCATACAATCGGATGGTTAAGCGGCATATCGTTGAATTCCCTGTGGTCATCGGGGAGCTTTTTGTATGCGTTTGCATAGGGCTCGATTGAGATATATTCTCTCTGTTTTTTGATAACGCCTTTGATTATATTTCTGATTTCTTCGTGCTCCGAAGCCATAGGGATATAGTGAGAAACCTCTGCGGTCGAATCGCGGAGCCACATTGCGGGAATATCGCCCGTGAGCACAAAAACCGAACCGTCATCGAGAATTTCAGTTGCAGTTTCGAGTGTGTTGGGGTAGCAGTTTCTGTAAAGTTCAGCAAGCTTCGGACTGTAATTATTTATAATTTTGCAGTAACGGTCCATTCTTTCCGTAACGCAAACAGGAATTTTCATAGTGTTTCTCCTTATATAAAAACTTATGTTTATATGATATATCAGTTAAAAAATAAAGTCAATAAATTAACAATCATTTAATTGAATATATTGTTTAAGTGTGCTAATATAGTTTCGTAAGATTTTTGGAGGTGCTGTTTTGAACAGATACGGATTGGTTTTGGCAGGCGGAGGCGCCAAAGGCGCATATCAGCTTGGTGCGTGGAAAGCTATGCGTGAATTGGGTGTTGAATTTGAGGCAATTGCAGGTGTTTCGGTTGGCTCGATAAACGGAGCTTTTATTGCTGCGGGCGATTTTGAAAAAGCAGAGGAATTCTGGAATACAGCCGCGGTAGATAAGGGTGTTAAAATCAGCCGTGAACTGAAAGACCCCGAAAACCTTTTAAGCTACAGAAATATTCCTGCACTTCTTAAAGAAGCCATTGAAAACAGAGGGATTGACGCTTCGCCAACCAAGAACTTTTTGAATGAATATATTGACGAAGAAAAAATCAGAAAATCGGGAATAGACCTCGGCATAGTTTCTTTCAGCCTTACGGATTTTGAGCCGTTTGAAAAGTTTATCGGCGATATTCCCGAGGGTGAGTTTGTCGATTATCTTCTGGCTTCGTCAAAGATTCCCGGAGTAAGCAAAATCGGCCCTGAGGGTGAAAGATACCTTGACGGCGGATTTTACGATAACGCGCCCGTCGGAATGATGCTTCGTCACGGATATACCAAGCTTATTGTGGTTGATATTTCTAATATGAAAGGCGTTGCACATAAAACCGACACTTCTAATACCGAAATTATAAACATAAAACCCTTTGATTCAGATGAACTCGGAGGTGCTATGGATTTCAGCGATGATATGTATGAAAAACGCCTTAAAATGGGTTATATGGATGCTAAAAAAGCGTTCGGTTTGCTTTCGGGAAGAATTTATTATTTCGGCAAAGGTGTATTCCGTGAAATGGTAAAGAAATACGGCGCCGAGGTTTGTGAACAGCTTGAAGAAATTGCGTTTGAACTCGGTCTGGAAAGACTTGAGGTTTATGAGCCTGATGATTTTATAGCGAAAGTCAAGGAACTCTGCATTGATTATCTTGATGAACAGAACAAAAAACTTGCCGAGCAGGAACAGAAATTCTATGCACCGCTTTTAAAAAGACTTCCCAAATTCAAAACAGGCAAAACCTACAACGAAGCAATCGCTTTGCTTGAAGAGATAATAGTATAAATAAAAACCACCGGCAGAACCGGTGGTTTATTTATATTAAAAAGCTAACATTGAATTGTACAGATTTAACAATAATTCAAAAAGCGGAAACAGATCTATTGAGTACCAAGGTATTTCAAAAACGCTGTCATCTACTTCAAATGAAATATGTTCCACACACGTGTATTTTTCATTACCGTATTCGTCTGTATAAATACACTCGTATTTGATGAGATCATCGCCAATGAAGTAAAACTTAACGATACCGTTTTCATAATAATCCTCAAAATCATATGTTGTCGAATATTCTTCAACGTAATATGCAGTTCCTCTTTCGGTAACTTCATAGCTTTCGATAAAGGTTGCTTCTCTATAAGAAGACAGTTCATCACGTAAATCAGAAACAGAAATATCTAACTCTTCAAGTTTAAAATGAAAAAACGGTAAATCTGCAAAAACCATACAGATGTTTTTTCCGTCATAAATTATATTAATCTCGTACTCATTTTCAAATACAGGCAATACAGAAGACACTGAAACTTTATTACCTTTTATATATACGTGAGTTTTTGTGCTTTCATATCCGTCATCGGTATAAATATTTGCTTCGATTTCATTGACGTTATTATTCTCAATCCACTTATCGTATCTTGTCTGTCCCTGAGCAAAAGCAGTGGTTGAGAATAACGACATAACAATAATTACCGTGCTTAATATAATGCTGATAATTTTCCTCATAATAATTCCTCCTTTACATTATTGTAGCACTCTTTATATCCGCAGTCAATATAAAAAGGACAAGGTGAATTCACCCTGTCCTTAATTTTTACTGCATTTTTTCCTGTTTAACCTTGTGGTCAACAATGTGTCTTTTTGCAAGCTCTGCGGTAACGTCTTCAATGCTGATTCCCATTTCAATCATCATAACCGTTACGTGATAGAGAAGGTCTGCAATTTCAAAAACGGTTTCTTCCTTGTCGCCGCCCTTTGCACCGATAATAACCTCTGTGCATTCTTCGCCAACCTTTTTAAGGATTTTATCAATGCCTTTTTCAAAAAGGTAGGTGGTGTACGAGCCTTCTTTCTTTTCAATCTTTCTGCCGACGAGCATCTGATAAAGACCCTCATAGGAGAAAGCTTCTTCTTCGGGAACAACAATATCCTCAAAGAAACAGGTTTCGCTGCCTGTGTGACAGGCGGGCCCCGCTTTGATTACTTCGATAAGAAGGGTATCCTTGTCACAATCTGTTCTGATTGAAACAACCTGTTGGGTGTTGCCCGATGTTTCGCCCTTTCTCCAGAGGCACTTACGGCTTCTGCTCCAGAAACAGGTTTTGCCTTCGTTGATTGTAATTTCAAGGCTTTCCTTGTTCATATACGCAAGCATAAGAACTTTTTTTGTATATACGTCCTGCACGATTGCGGGAATAAGTTCGTTTCTGTCAAATTTAAGCTCTGTCATATTATAACCTCATCTCTATATCGTTATCGTTAAGGTAACACTTTAAATCTTTGATATTTACTTCTTTGAAATGGAAAATTGATGCCGCAAGACCTGCATCGGCACAGCCGGCTTTGAAAAGCTCAAGGAAATCTTCCTTTTTGCCCGCGCCGCCGCTTGCAATAACGGGGATTGAAACAAGCTCGCTGATTTTCTGAAGCATTTCAAGATCGAAGCCCTGTTTTACGCCGTCGGTATCAATGCTGTTGACAACAAGCTCGCCCGCACCGTTGTTTTCGCCCATCTTTGCCCATTCCAAAGCATCAATGCCTGTATCGATTCTTCCGCCTTTGCTGAAGATTCTGAACTGACCGTCAACACGCTTGACGTCCATTGAAAGAACAACGCACTGGTCACCGTATTTCTTTGCGGCTTTTTCGATTAAAGAGGGGTCTTTAATTGCGCCCGAGTTAACCGAAACCTTGTCTGCACCGCATTTTAAAACTCTGTCAAAATCATCAAGAGTGTTGATACCGCCGCCAACAGTCAGAGGAATGAATATTTCCTGTGCAACCTGTGTTAAAACGTCGGTGAAAAGACCTCTGTTTTCATAAGAAGCGGTAATATCGTAGAAAACAAGCTCGTCAGCGCCGCTGTCATTGTAAAAATGAGCAAGCTCAACGGGTGAAGCAACGTCCTGAATTCCCTCAAAGTTAACGCCTTTAACAACTCTGCCGTTGCGCACGTCAAGGCAGGGGATTATTCTTTTTGTAATCATAACGTACCTCCCGCCGCTTTAAGTGTTTCGGCAAGGTCAAGCTTGCCTTCGTAGACAGCCTTGCCGACTATTGCACCGTAAACGTTCATTTCAGCAAGCTTTCTGATTTCATCTATGAAAGTAATGCCGCCTGAAGCAACAATATCAAGACCTTCGATTTTTGAAAGTTCTTTGTAGATTTCAATGTTGGTGCCCGAGAGCATTCCGTCTTTTGAAATATCCGTATAAATAACGGTTTTAACGCCTGTATCGCGAAGCTTTTTGCAGAATTCAACTGAGTTTACGCTTGTTGTTTCCTGCCAGCCGTTGATGGCAACAAGACCGTTTTTGGCATCAACACCAACGGCAATTGCATCGCCGTATTCCTTAACCGCTTCTTCAACGAAGGGATAATTCTTGACCGCCGCAGTGCCGAGAATAACTCTCTTGACACCGAGCGAAAGATAATCTTCAATTCGCTTCATATCTCTGATGCCGCCGCCTACTTCTATAAAAAGGTCTTTGATTTGTGCGGCTTCACGGATGGCTTCAAAGTTAACGGGAGAGCCAAATTTTGCACCGTCAAGGTCAACCATATGAAGATTTGTTGCTCCCGATTTCATAAACTCAAGAGCCATTTCGGCGGGGGAGTCGGCATAAACCTTAACCTCGTTGTAATCGCCTTTGGTCAGGCGCACAACCTTGCCGCCGAGTATATCTGTTGCGGGAAAAATTTGCATATATAAATCACCTTATATTTCAGAAAATGCCTTTAAAAGAGCAAGACCCTTTGCACCGCTCTTTTCGGGATGAAACTGCATACCGTAAACCGAGCCGCTCTTTACGATTGCGGGCACGGCTACGCTGTATTCTGCAAAAGCAAGCGTATTTTCAACGCAGCCCTTTGCATAGAATGAGTGAACAAAGTACATATAGTCGCCCGGCTCGATATATTTGAAAATCGGGTCAGCCTTTGCGAAATTCAGTTTATTCCAGCCCATATGCGGTATTTTAAGACTTTCGGGAATCTGCCCTTCAAGAGGACCGACGTAGCCCTTGATAAGACCGAGACCCATATGAGCGCCGTATTCAAAGCTTTTTTCAAAAAGAAGCTGCATACCGAGGCAGATGCCGAGAATGGGTTTGCCCTGTGCGGCAAGCTCGCAGATGAGCTTATCCATACCGCAGTCACGAAGCTTTTTGGCTGCATCGCCGAAAGCACCGACACCGGGAAGAATTATTCTTTCAGCAGCGCGGATTTCGTCTTTGTCGCTTGTGATTTTGCACTCAATACCGAGGCTTTTGAGTGAAGAAGAAAGCGAAAAAAGGTTGCCGCAACCGTAGTCAATTATAGCAATCATTAAAGTAATCCTTTCGTTGAGGGGATTTCGCCGCCGAGAGTAAGGTCTTCAAACACGGCTTTGCACAGTGCCCTTGAAACCGATTTGAAAATGCCTTCGATAATGTGGTGGCTGTTTTTGCCGTAAAACTGCTTGATGTGAAGAGTAACGTCGCTGTTTCTGACAAAAGAAATAAAGAATTCTTCAACAAGCTCTGTATCCATTCCGCCGACTGCGGGAGTGGGAATGTTAACGTCATAGTTGAGATATGCTCTGCCGCTGATGTCAACGCTTGCAAGAATAAGAGTTTCGTCCATGGGAAGAACGATGCTTCCGTAGCGTGAAATACCTCTCTTTTCGCCTACAGCCTCTCTGAAAGCCTGTCCGAGAACAATGCCGACGTCTTCAACGGTGTGGTGATAGTCAACGTGAGTGTCGCCGACGCACTTGACTTTCAGATCCATTCTGCCGTGTCTTGCAAAAAGCTCAAGCATATGGTCAAGGAAACCGCAACCTGTGTCGATTTCGCTTTTGCCTGTGCCGTCAAGACAAAGCCAGAGCTCTATATCCGTTTCGTTTGTTTTTCTTTTGATTGATGCTTCTCTCATACCTGCGCCTCCAGGATTTCTTTGATTGAATTAACAAGAGTCTGCATATCTTCTGCCGAGCCAATGGTAATTCTTAAATAATTATCAATTTTTGCTTTGTTGAAATATCTGATAAGAATTCCTTTTTTGCGAAGCTCTGCCGCAAGTACGGGAGCGGAAATCTTATTGCTTGATGCAAAAATGAAGTTAGCTTTTGAGTCTGTGCAGTTGAAACCGAGTTCTTTTAGCTGAGTTTTAACAAGCTCTCTTGTTTTGACAATCTGTGAAATTTTATCGTCATAATATTCGTTATCGGCAATGGCGGCGGCAGCAGCCTTAACCGAAAGAGTGTTGATGTTATAGGGGTTGAACGAATATTTAAGCTTGTTGAGGTCTTCAATTATTTCTTTTGAAGCGATGCCGAAGCCTACTCTAAGACCAGCCAGAGAATGGCTCTTAGAGAAAGTTCTTACAACAAGCAGATTTGAATATTTGTTAACAAGCTCCATACAGCTTTCACCGCAGAAAGCCATATACGCTTCGTCCATAATAACAAGATTATCGGGGTTTGATGAAACGATGGCTTCAACCTCATCAAAGCTGAGGGTAAGACCTGTGGGTGCGTTGGGGTTTGCAATAACAATATTCTTGTTTTTGTTTATGTAATCGTTTGCATCGATTGAAAAATCGTCTTTAAGCGGAATCTGTTCAAGCTCAACGCCGAAAAGGTCAGCGTAAACAGGATAGAAGCCGTAAGATATTTCGGGGCAGCAGAGTTTACCGCCCGCACCGCAGAATCCCATAATTGCAAACGCAAGCACGTCGTCCGAGCCGTTGCCGCAGAAAACCATATCAGCCGTAACTCCGAATTGCTCTGCGATTGCACAGCGAAGCTCTTTGAGCTCGGGGTCTGAATAGAGGTTGAGTTTATCAATAACAGCGTCACTTAAAACCTCTTTAACCTTCGGAGAGGGGGGAAAAGGGGATTCGTTGGTGTTTAATTTGATTACTTTTTCGTTAACCTGTTCACCGGGTGTGTAGGGAACAAGGCTTTTATAGTTATCGGAAAGAAATTTGCTCATGGCAATTCCTCATTTCTCAAATCTTATTGCGGCACTTCTGCCGTGAGCCTGCAAGCCTTCGCGGTTTGCAAATAAAACAATGTTATCTTTAACCTTGCCGAGAGCTTCTTCGGTATAGTAAATATACTGTGAGGTTTTGATGAAATCTTCAACCGAAAGAGCAGAGCTGAATCTTGCCGTGCCCGAAGTGGGAAGAGTGTGGTTTGTGCCTGCAAGATAATCGCCGAGTGCTTCGGGAGTATTTTTTCCCAGGAAAATTGAGCCTGCGTTTTTGATTTTGTCAAGAAGAGCAAAGGGTTCGTCAACGCAGATTTCGAGATGCTCGGGAGCGATTTCGTTTGCAATTTCAATTCCCTGTTCAATATCTTTGGCAATAATGATTTTGCCGTTTGTATCAATTGAAGTTCTTGCAATTTCTTCTCTGGGAAGAGTTTTGAGCTGTGCTTCGATTTCGTCACGGACTGCATAAGCGAGTTCTTCGCTTGTTGTAACGAGAACTGCGCTTGCAAGCTTATCGTGCTCAGCCTGTGAAAGAAGGTCGGCGGCAACAAACTTAGGGTTGCACGTACCGTCGGCAAGAACAAGAATTTCGCTCGGACCCGCAATCATATCAATATCAACAAGACCGTAGAGCATTCTTTTGGCGGTTGCAACAAATACGTTGCCGGGGCCCACGATTTTATCGGCCTTGGGTACGCTTTCGGTGCCGTATGCGAGGGCCGCAACAGCCTGTGCACCGCCTGTTTTGATAATTGTGTCAACGCCCGCAATTTTAGCCGCGCAAAGAATTGCCGAGGGAATATTACCGTTTTTATCGGGGGGAGTAACCATAATGATTTCGCTTACTCCTGCAATTTTTGCGGGGATAGCATTCATAAGTACGGTTGAAGGATAACTTGCCGTGCCGCCGGGTACGTAGATACCCACTTTTTCAATGGGGGTTACCTTCTGACCGGCTACAACACCGTTGCCTTCGTTGATTTCAAAACCGCTTCTGAGCTGTTTTTTGTGGAATTCGGTAATGTTTTTCTTTGCAAGCTCTATTGTTTCGATAAGAGCCTTATCTTCAGATTCGTAAGCGGCTTCGATTTCTTCCGCAGTAACGCGGAGGTTTTCAATTTCCGCACCGTCAAATTTAAGAGCATATTCTTTTAAAGCTTTATCGCCGTTTTCTCTGACGTTCTTGATAATATCGGCAACGATTGATTCAACGCCGCTTTCAAGCTTTATATCACGGGTAAGAATATCTTGCTTTGCCGCGTTTTCTATGTTAATAATTTTAATCATTTTCAAGCACCTTCTTAAGCTTGGTTATAAGCTGTTCAATATCTTCGCTTTTGAATTTGTATGAAGATTTGTTTGCAATAAGTCTTGCGCTGATAGGCATAATTTTTTCGTAAACTCTCAAATCGTTTTCTTCAAGAGTTTTTCCCGATTCAACAATGTCAACAATAACGTCTGAAAGACCGAGAATGGGAGCGATTTCAATTGAGCCGTTAAGCTTTATGATTTCAATTTCTCTGTTAAGCGAAATGTAATAATTCTTTGCGATATTAACGAATTTGGTTGCAACACGCAAGGGTCTGTCAAAATCCTCTGTGTAGTTGTTGGGTGCGGCAACACACATATTGCACTTGCCGAGTCCGAGGTCAAGAAGCTCGTAAATATCAAAGTTATCTTCTTCAAGAATATCCTTGCCTACAACGCCGATATCTGCGGCACCGTGGGCGATATAAATAGCAACGTCAGAAGGCTTGACAAGAAGGTATCTTACGCCGTTTTCCCTGTTTTCAAAAACAAGCTTTCTGTTGTCGCTGTAAATCTCACTGCAATCGTAACCGATTGAAGCAAAAAGCTCGTAAACCTTGTCACCGAGTCTGCCTTTGGGTAAAGCTATATTCAGCATGATGCCACCTCCCTGAGAGCTCCGTTTTCAAATGAATAAACAGTTTTTGCTTTGTAGCCTTCGGGGATTGTGTGTTCAACCCTTACCGAAAAGCCTTTGTCAACAAAGCTTTCAACGAGCGAAAGAAGATTCACGCTTTGTTCGGCAGAATCAAAAAGAATAAGAATATCGCTGTCAAAATCACGCTGTTTTCTGTAATAGAGGTTAAGGTTATCAAGATAAACCGCAAAACCAATTGCCTGTGTGTTATCACGAAGCTTGCTTGCAAGTTTATCGTATCTGCCTCCCGAAAGCACGGCTACGGGAGCTTTTTCAACGTAACCCTGGAAGATAATGCCGTTATAGTATTCGATGTTGTTAACAACCGAAAGGTCGATGCAAAGCTTTGCTGAAAGCTCATTATTTTTGAGTGAAGAAGCTATAAACTCAAGTTCATCGCAAGCGTTCTTCATTTCACTGTTGCAAGCAAGGGCAGAAAGTTCGGGTAAAACCTTTTCAATGTTACCGCTTATGCTTGCAAGCTTGGCAAGAAGCTCAGCTTTTGAATCCTCAACACCGCACTTCTTGCAAATAGAAAGCAAATCGTGTGTATTTTTACCTTTAACACAGTTGATAATATCTTTCTTTGCGTTTTCGCTGATGCGAAGTTCGGCAAGCAAAGAGGGGATGAAAGCCATATGCGAAACCGAAAGAATGAAATTATCGTCAATCTTTTTAAGGCTGTTTGCCGCAAGCATAATAACCTCAGAAACAAGATAATTGTCAACGTTGCCGAGAATTTCAACGCCCGTCTGCTTGATTTCTTTATAATCCAAAGAACTTTCAGTCATTCTGAAAACGCTTTCGTTATAGTAAAGCTTTGTAAGAGCGTCTGTAATCTTTGCGTTTTTAACAATTGAAAGGGTGATATCGGGCTTAAGAGCCATAAGCTTGCCGTCAGAATTGTTAAAAGCAAGAATACCTTTGCTTGAAAGAAAGTCTCTGTTGTCGCTGTAGAAGCTGTATTCTTCAAACTTCGCCATACGGTATTCTTTGTAGCCCCACTGTTTATAGAGCATTGAGAGCTCGTAGGTGAGCCTGTCTTCTTTTGATAAAGTTGCAAGGAACTGATCCATATCATTTCTCCTGAGGTTGCATTTTTAGTATACTGGTATTATAACACACTTTATCATATTAGTCAATTAGCGATTTACCACGCTAAATTGATAAAATATGATGAAATGTTTATTAATTTTATACAATTACTTGCTCTGTGCTTTGCAAAGGCATTCAAAGCTTTCCTGACTGATAACGTGCTCAATTCTGCAAGCATCAATCGCAGCCTGGTCTTTGCTTACGCCTATGCCGATAAGCCAATTCATAATTGTTTCGTGTCTTTCAAAAACACGCTCCGCAATTTCTTTTCCTGAATCGGAAAGGGTAATCGTGCCGTCAGTGTGCATAAGAATATGACCGTTTTCTCTGAGATTACGCATCGCTACGCATACGCTGGGTTTTGAATAGCCGAGTTCTGTTGCAATGTCAACCGATCTTACGGTACCTTTCTTTTTGCTTAAAATCAAAATCGTTTCAAGATAGTTTTCTGCTGATTCGCCGATTATCATTTGAACAACTCCAATCTATTAGTTAACTAACATATAATATCATAATATAATATATAGTTCAATCATTATTTTAAACAATTTTATATTGACCGAAAACTTGATTTATGTTATTCTTTTGTTAGAATTCTGTGAATTTTGAAAGCGAGGAACACATAATGAAGAAAAAGGCAATTTTTAAAAAGATTTTGCTTGGAATTGTTATTGCGGCAGTTGTGTTAACGGTTGTAACCGCAATCACTAACTATGCAATGTATAAATCTCACCTTAAACGGATTGCCGAGTATTCACCCGTTGAAAACCCGAATGCAGTTGTACCTGTTAAAGAATCAAACGGCGAGTACGCTTTTATAACTGACAGGGATTTAAAGGTTCTTGATTTTACTGACGTGCATTTTGGTGGCGGCTGGATGTCTTTTAATAAGGACAGAATGGCAATTAACGCCGTTGCTGCAATGGTTACCGCTGAAAAACCCGATCTGGTTGTTGTTACGGGCGATATTTCATATCCTGTTCCTTTCCAGTCAGGCACGTTCAACAATAAGACCTCTGCAACTATGCTCATCACTCTTCTTGAGCAGCTTCAGGTGCCCTGGACAGTAACATTCGGTAATCACGATACCGAAGCATACAGCTATTATTCACGCGAGAAAGTCAGCGCATTCTACGCTGATGAAAGCCTTGAATACTGCCTCTTTTCAACAGGTCCCGAAGACATTGACGGCTACGGCAATCACGTTATTCACGTTAAGAACACTCAGGGCCTGATTACACAGGAACTTGTTTTTATGGATTCACATTCATATACTGACGGCGATATTTTCGGAATTTTCTGGAAATACGATAACATTAAGCAGAGTCAGGTTGATTGGTATGAAGAAAAGATAAAAACAGCTCAGAAGAATAACCCCGACGTTAAGTCACTTCTTTTCTTCCATATTCCTCTTGTTGAATACCGCGATGCTTACGATGAGCTTCTCGCAAATGATATGAAAGACACCGAGAACGTTAAATATATTTCAGGTGTTGTTAAAGAAAAAGACCCCTACGTTTACTGCGGTATGGGTGAGGATAAGCTTTTTGAAAAGGTCCTTGAACTTGGCAGCACACAGGCTATGTTCTGCGGTCACGACCACGTTAATAACATTGTTATGAAATATAAGGGTGTTGACCTTACATATAACTACAGCGTTGACTATCTCGCTTACGTAGGAATCAGCAAGAAGGGCGCACAGAGAGGCTGCACAGTAATTACCGTTAATCCCGACGGAAGCTATACCCAGAGCCACGAGAATTATTACCAGGATAAGTATCAGCCGCTCTATCCCAAGGAAGAAGTTACGTTTGAATAAAATAATAAGCGGATACCGTTTGGTATCCGCTGTTTTTATATATATTTTCCGATAAACTCGTTAACCTTTTCCCAATAAAGATCCGGTTTAACGTAGAGCGAAACTGCGTGTCCAACGTCGGGCACTACAAGTCTTTCTTTTTCACAGGAAGCGTTATCGAAAAGTATTTTGTGCATTTCAAATGGAACGAAGTCATCTTTGTTACCGTGAATAAACAGGGTAGGAGTTGATGACTTTTTAACCTGTTCAACTGAAGATGCTTCTTTGAAATCAAAACCGAGTTTGCTTTTTGCAACGGTATTTATAAGCTTCATAAGCGGCTCTGCGGGGAATTTACTGTTGAGCTTTATCATATTGCTCATCTGATCCCAGACTGAAGTGAAACCGCAGTCAGCAATGGCACATTTTACGTTTGCGGGAAGCTTTTCACCTGTTGTATTCATAACTGTTGCCGCGCCCATAGAAACGCCGTGAAGAACAATTGAGGCGTCGGGGTCTTTTTCGCAGATGTAGTTTATCCAGCTGATAATATCAAATCTTTCAAACCAACCCATTGTGCAGTAGTTATGCTCGCTTTTGCCGTGAGCTCTTGAATATGGCATAACAAGGTTGTAGCCCATATTATAATAACGCAGTGCAAGAACGTTATCCGTATTCGGATTTCCTGTAAAACCGTGACAGATTATTGCGTATTTGTTGCTTTTGATTTCATTTTCATAATAAAGAGCATAAAGACAGACGCTGTCGTCTGTAAAGGTGAAAATTTCCTTATGTCTGTGAGTACGATAGAATACGTTGCCTTCTTCAACTTCAGGGCAGTTTGCAAGAGTTTCGGCAATTTCTTCGTTGAAGTTGCCGCTGTCAACCATTTTTTTGATGCCTTTTTTACTGAGCATACTGTCAATGAAAATGCTGCCCGCTGCAACAACCGCACCGCCGGCAAATAAACCTGTTTTAATGAATTTTTTGAAAGCAAAGGATTTCATTCTATACTCCTTTTTGGATTGATTTATGCCGCCCGAAAATCGGACGGCATATTTTATCAGTCTTTGTATTCAAATCTTTTGATTTTTGAAGTTGTTGTTTTGGCAAATTCTGTTCTGCGGATTTTAAAATCAACAATCTTTTTGTACGAGGGGAGTCTGTCGTTAACAGCGTTAACAATGCTTTTGAACATATCGTGAAGCTCGCCGTCTGTGAAATCATCGGCGTTCTTGCCTGTCTGCTCTTTGATTTCTTCAAAGTTAGGATAGATTCTTGCACCTACGATTGCTTCGCCCTTATCGTTCTTATCTTCAAGAACAAGGCATTCGCCAACGAGGATGTTTTCGCTAAGGTGATATTCAAGCTCTTCGGGGAAGATATTTTTGCCGTTGCTTGTAACGATAACGTTTTTACTTCTGCCGGAAATGTAGTAGCGGCCTTTCTTATCAACGTAACCGAGGTCGCCTGTGTGGAACCAGCCTTCCGAATCAAGAACTTTTGCGGTTTCTTCGGGGTTGTTGTAGTAACCGAGCATAACCATATCGCCCTTTACGCAGATTTCGCCAACGCCGTCTTCATCGGGGTTGAGAATCTTTGCTTCTGTATCGGGAATGGGCTCGCCGACTGATTCTGCGAGGTGAAGTCTGTCGTGGTTGATGATTGCAAGGGGAGCGCATTCAGTGAGACCGTATCCGAAAATAATCTGAATGCCGAAAGCGTCAAAGTCCTTAAGAATCTGAGGATTGATGGGTGCGGCACCGCAGATGATAAGACGCATATTGCCGCCGAATGTATCGATGATTTCTTTGAAGAAAAGCTTTTTAAGGTCAAGACCGATTTTTGCACCTGCTTTAACAAGTACCTTACCAACCTTGAAAAGGGTTTCGCCGTGGGGCTTTGCCTTGATGGCTTTCATAAGTCTTCTGTGTACGGTTTCAAGAAGAAGGGGAACAGCAACAAAAACAGAGGGGTTGAATTCCTTCATATTTTTGAGAACGTATTTGAAGCCGTCGCAGAAAGTAACCTTTGCGCCGCAGTAGGGAGCAAAGAACATAAGAATTGTGCTTTCGTATGTGTGGTGAAGGGGAAGCATTGAAATGCCGCAATCTTCGGGTGAAATTTTAACAACACCCATTGCTGACATAACTTCAAAGCAGAAGTTTCTGTGGCAAAGCATAACGCCCTTTGACATACCGGTTGTGCCTGATGTGAAAAGAAGTGAGCATAAAGCATCGGGATCGATTTCAGCATCAAGGAAACGGCGGTCGCCTTCGGCAAGAAGCTTTTTGCCTCTTCTGAGAAGATCTTTAAGAGTGAGAATGCCTTCTTCGGGATCTTTACGCATATGAACGATTACAAGGTCCTTTTTAAGTTCATCTTCTCTTGCCTTGAGCTTTCTGTAAATCTTTTCATCACAGAAGAAAATCTTAACGTCGGAAATGTTAAGAATATCGTTGATATCGTCGAAAAGAAGCTCTTTGTCAACGGGAACGATTACGCCTGTTCCGTTAACCGTTGCCATATATGAAAGGCACCATTCGTAGCAGTTATCGCCTGAAACCGCAATTTTCTGACCCTTATAGCCCATATCGATAAGAGCGGTGCCGAGTCGGTCAATCTGTGTTGCGTATTTTTTATAGGTGATTTCGTAGTGTTCGCCTTTATTGTTTTTAATTTCAAAAGCGGGTCTGTCGCCGTAGAGTTCAACGCTCTGTGCGATCATATCTTTGAGGTCTTTGATCTTTCTAACTTTATAAAAAGCCTTTCCCATTTCATAACTCCTAAATATGATTATTCACAAACGGTGCTATTTTAACACATAGTATTTTAAAAATCAATAATTAAATTCTTAAGAATTTTCTAAATATTGTTAAAAAACTGTTTATTATGACTAAATGTTGTATGAATGAATAAAAACGGCACCCGATCAGGGTACCGTTTTATACAAGTTGCCAGTTGAGTTAAATCAGATTTCGGAAATCATTTTTTTGAGATTGTCAAAACCTATTTCAATACCTTTCAGACAGTCTTCAAGACCTTCGAATTCAACGCTTACCCAGCCGTCGTATCCGCTTGATTTAAGAATCGAAAGGCACTGATATACGGGAATATCTCCGTGACCGATTATTGAGCCGCGAAGATAATTGCCGCCTCTTGATTTGAAAAAGCCTTCACCGGGATTAAAACTGTTGCCTGATTTAACGTGAAAATCTTTTGCGTGAACGTGCTTTGCGTAAGGAGCAAGGTTGCCGACTGCATAAGCACTGTTTTCGTCTGCACAGCAGAAGTTACCGATGTCGATAAGCACGCCGAAGTTATCATCGGCAACGCCCGTTACGATTTTTGCAACCCTGTCGCTGTCCTGACAGAAAAATCCGTGATTTTCAATCGAGGTTACGATTTTTTTGGCTTTTGCGTATTCCGTAACTCTCTTGCATCCGTCAATCAGAGTGGGTAAAACCTGTTCAAATCCTGCGTGGTTTTTAATGCCTTCGGGCATTCTCCAAGCGGCATCGTGACGCATGAATTTTGCACTGAGAATCTCAGCAATATCAACCTTTCTGCAGATTCTTTCAACCTCAGAATCAAGACCGTTTTCATCGAGAAGATTTGCTCCGACAGTGTATGCAATAATGGGAATTCCGACCCTGTCACTCTCAGCTTTTAGGGCTTTTGCATAATCTTCTTCGGTCATTCCTTCGGGCACGTCAAGGTCGATAAATTCAATACCGTCAAAGCCCATTTCTTTAGCTTTTGAGATGATGCTCAAATGTGTTTCGGCACCTGAATTTATCAGCTGCTGAAAGCTGTAACTGCTGACACCGATTTTCATTTGTTAACCTCCTCAGCAGCCGTGACTTTTAAGGAATTCAACAGCTTTTCTGATATCTTTTTCGGGGTCATCGCCAACTTCTCTTTCAATAGTCAGGAAGCCCTTGTATCCGATATCTTCAAGTGCAGCAAGGTATTCCTTCCAGTTTACGCTGCCTTCTCCGAGAGGAACTTCTGTGAATGATTCGCCTGTAACGAGGGGATCTTTTTTGATCCCGTAAACAATTTCGGGGTCCTTATAGAAATTCTGAACGCCGTCTTTTGCGTGAGTATGTACAATGTATTTCTGAAGGTTATAAACTGCCTTGGCGGGGTTGTCGCCTGTAACCATTACAAGGTTCGCAGGGTCAAGGTTAACACCAACGCCTGTTGAGTTGAGTCCGTCAAGGAAATTCTTGAGTTCAAGTGATGTTTCGGGACCTGTTTCAACAGCAAAATGTGCTTCAAGTGAATCCGCATATCTTGCGAGTTCGAAGCAAGCTTCCTGCATAATGCCGTATCTTTCGTGAGCGGGGTCAGCGGGAACAACGCCGATGTGAGTTGTTACAACGTCGGTACCGAGTTCTTTTGCAAGGTCAATGATTCTCTTCGATTTTTCAACTCTTTCGGGGTTTTCATCCTTGTGACCGAAACCGCCGCCAAGGTCACCGCAAAGTGCTGAAATTACAAGACCGTTATCAGCAACAAGTTTTTTAAATTCAGCGATTTTTGCTGCCGTCATATTTTCAGGGGACATTTCGCCTCTGGTTGCATAAACCTGAATGCCCTGTGCACCAACCGAAGCAGCTTTTTTAACTGCTGTTGTGATGTCTGTTCTGAAGCTGTCGATGATTACACCGATAGGAAATCTGCCCATAATGTTATACTCCTTTGCTTTTGTAACAAATTTGATAATGTAATGATAGCAAACTATTATGTAAACTTCAAGATTTTTTTAAAATAACTTTACATTTTTAAATTTTTGGTATAATATACTTATGTATAATTATAATGCGGTATTTTAGGCATTGATACAAGGAGGATTTTATTATGGATATCAGAATTTTTAAGAACGAAGCAGAAATCGGTGAAGCAGCAGGCAAGCTTTTCTGTGATTTTGTTAACGAAAAACCCGATTGCGTTCTCGGTCTTGCAACAGGCGCAACACCCGTTCCCACCTATAACTACATTGCAAAGCAGTATGAAGACGGTAAGGTTTCGTTCAAGAACGTAAGCACATTCAATCTTGATGAATATTGCGATCTTCCCAAAACACATAAAAACAGCTATTACACTTTTATGATGGAAAACCTTTTCTCAAAGGTTGATATAAACACCGATAACGTTGGTTTCCTTGACGGTAACACAGCTGATCCCGATTCTGAAAGCGCAAGATACGCTGCTGCTATTGAAGCAAAGGGCGGCATTGACATTCAGCTTCTTGGTATCGGCAGAAACGGTCACATCGCATTCAACGAACCCTCTGATGCATTCACCGGCGAAAGCTTCAAGATTGCTCTTACACAGAGCACGATTGATGCAAACTCAATTTATTTTGACGATATTCCCATGCCCAGATATGCTATGACAATGGGTATCGGTTCAATTATGAAAGCAAAGAAGATTGTTCTTATTGCAACAGGTGCTTCAAAAGCAGAGGCTGTTAAGGGTATGATTAAGGGCGAAGTTACTCCTCAGCTTCCCGCATCAGTTCTTCAGCAGCACGATGATGTTGTTATTTTCCTTGACGAAGCAGCTGCAAGTCTTCTTTAATTCTCTCTTATCGGAGGTTTAAAACTATGGATAAAAAAACTTTCTATATTTCAACGCCGATATATTACCCCTCGGATAAGCTCCATATCGGCCACACATATTCAACCGTAGCTGCCGATACAATGGCTCGCTACAAGAGATTTCAGGGTTATGATACCTTCTTCCTTACAGGCACCGATGAACACGGTCAGAAGATCGAAGATAAAGCCAAGGAAGCGGGCGTAACACCCAAGGAATACGTTGATAAAATCGTTGCAGGTATTAAAGATCTCTGGACACTTATGAACATCAGCAACGATAAGTTTATCAGAACAACCGACGAATATCACGAAAAGGCTGTTCAGAAGATATTCCAGAAGATGTATGATAAGGGTGATATATATAAGGGTTATTATGAAGGCCTTTACTGTAAGCCCTGTGAATCATTCTGGACCGAAACACAGGCTGTTGACGGCAAATGCCCCGACTGCGGCAGACCCGTAACAAACGAAAAGGAAGAAGCTTATTTCTTCAAGCTTTCGGCATACGGCGATAAGCTTATCAAATATTATGAAGAGCATCCCGGTTTCATTGAGCCTCAGAGCAGACAGAATGAGATGGTAAATAATTTCATCAAGCCCGGTCTTCAGGATTTGTGCGTATCCCGTTCATCATTCAAATGGGGTATTCCCGTTCCTGTTAACGAAGAACACGTTATCTACGTATGGCTTGACGCTCTTACCAACTATATCACCGCTCTCGGTTACGACAGCGACGATGAAACTCTTTATAATCAATTCTGGCCCTGTGACGTTCACCTCATCGGTAAGGATATCATCAGATTCCATACTATTTACTGGCCCGCATTCCTTATGTCACTTGATCTTCCTCTTCCCGAAAAAGTATACGGCCACGGCTGGGTACTTCTCGAAGGCGGCAAAATGAGTAAGTCAAAGGGCAACGTTGTTGACCCCGTAATTCTTGCTGAAAGATACGGCGTTGACGCTCTCCGTTATTACCTTATGCGTGAAATCGCATTCGGCTCTGACGGCGTTTTCTCAAACGAAAACCTCATTAACCGAATCAATTCCGACCTTGCGAACGACCTCGGAAACCTTGTTTCAAGAACAGTTGCAATGGTTGAAAAATATTTCGGCGGAACAATTCCCGCAGAGCGTGAAGCAGGGGAGTTTGACGATGACCTCAAGTCTCTTGCCGCTGAAACCGTTAAATCGGCAGAAGCAAACCTTGATAAGCTCAATTTCTCAATCGCTCTTTCGGAAATCTGGAAGTTTGTTTCAAGAACAAACAAATATATTGACGAAACTGCTCCCTGGACCCTTGCAAAGGATGAGAGCAAGAAGGCAAGACTTGCAGAGGTTATGTATAATCTTTGCGAAAGCATCAGAATCATTTCAATTCTTATTGCTCCCGTAATGCCTGTAACAGTTGAAGAAATCCGCAAGCAGATTGGCGTTGAGGCTGAAATCAACTGGTCAGACTGTGCAGTTTTCGGTAAGGAAGCAACTTTCACAGTAAGCAAGGGCGCAATCATCTTCCCCAGAATCGACATTGAAAAGGAACTTGCAGAGCTTGAAGCAACTCAGGCTGCGGCAAACCCTGTTAACCCTCTTAAAGAAGAAATCGAAGGTATTGCCAAAATCGGCATTGACGATTTTGCAAAGGTTGATTTAAGAGTTGCAAAGATTACTGAATGCGTTCCCGTAAAGAAGGCAAAAAAGCTTCTTCAGCTCACTCTTGATGACGGAACAGGCTCGCCCAGAACGGTTGCATCTGGCATTGCAAAGTGGTATAAGCCTGAAGATCTTATCGGCAAGAGCGTAATTCTTGTTTCAAACCTTAAACCCGCTGTTCTGTGCGGAGTTGAAAGCCACGGTATGATTCTTGCTGCAGACTGTGCCGAAGATGACGTGAAGCTTATCTTTGTTGACGGTATCCCCGCAGGAAGTAAGGTAAGATAAATTATGAATAACATCTTTGACAGTCACGCACATTACGATTCAGAAGCGTTTAACGATGACCGCAAAGAACTGCTGAACGCCCTGCCTGAACAGGGCGTTTGCGGTATTATAAACTGTGCAAGCGATATGGCTTCTTCAATTACGAGCCTTGAGCTTGCCGATGAATTTGCGTTTATCTATGCGGCTTGCGGTGTTCATCCCCACGAAGCTGAGGGATGCAAACAGGGCTATCTGCCTGTTCTTAAAAAGCTTTGTACGGAAGAAAAATGCGTTGCCGTCGGCGAAATCGGTCTTGATTACCATTATGACTTTTCACCGAGAGATATACAGAAAACCGTTTTTGAACAGCAGCTTGTTCTTGCAAAAGAGCTCGATTTACCTGTAATAATTCACGACCGCGAAGCCCACGAAGATACAATGGAGCTTCTTAAACGCTATAAACCCAAAGGGGTTGTTCACTGTTTTTCAGGCTCGGTTGAAATGGCAAAAGAAGTTGTTAAACTCGGAATGTATATCGGCCTTGGCGGTGCTGTAACTTTCAAAAACGCACGTAAGCCTCTTGAAGTTGCCGCATACGTTCCTGATGAAAAATTGCTTATTGAAACTGATTGCCCCTATATGACTCCTGTGCCATTCAGAGGAAAAAGATGCGATTCGTCGTATATTCCTTATACCGCAGAGGTAATTGCATCGGCAAGAAATTCAACCGCACAGGAAATTCTTGATTTAACCAGAAAGAATGCAAACACTCTTTTTGGACTTAATCTTTGATATTATAATTAATGAAAGATAAAAATAAAGCCGTTCCTGAGAAGGAACGGCTTTTGCTTTGTAAGAATTAGTTTTCTACAGGCTTTTTCTTCATAAATGCCATGCCGATTGC
>JAZQKN010000073.1:0-29828 GCA_045542175.1 Acutalibacteraceae bacterium
TTTCGCTCTACAATGCTCCCTCAACCGATTTCAGCGGTGCGGCAATGAGCAGCGTTGTACCTGAGCTTTCGGGTGCAATGTGTGCGGCGATTGAAAAAATCACTGGCCACAGACCTATGCTTCTCGGCCCCGGAATAAAAACAGGAATGAACATCCTTATCGACAATCCCGCCCAGCTCGGCGCTGACCTGCTTGCAGGTTGCGTTGGTGCCGCCGCTCTTTATAAGCTCCCCTGCCTTGTTATTGACCTTGGCACGGCAAGTAAGATAAGCGTTATTGATAAAAGCGGCGCTTTCAGAGGCTGCACAATCGCTCCGGGTATCGGCATATCGCTTGAAGCTCTTTCTGCAAAAACCTCACAGCTTCCGAGCATCAGCCTCAAAACTCCCGACCACGCAATCGGCACCAATACACTCGATTCAATGCAGTCGGGTACTGTTTTCGGATTTTCCGCAATGATTGACGGACTGTGTGAAAAGCTTGAAGACGAGCTTGGCGAAAAGGTTGAAACAACCGTTGCAACCGGCGGTCTCGCTAAAGACCTTGTAAAAAGCTGCAAAAGAGAAATCGTTTATAACAGCGAGCTTATCCTTTACGGTCTTAAGGTGCTTTACGAAAAGAACAAAAAGAAAAATTGAATATATTATTATATTGCTGAATTTTGCGTTGCATCCGGATTATCCGTGAGCAACAGCAAGGAGGAATATATATGTCAAAAAGCAAAAACACAGCAAAAACCCTTCGTTTAACCCAGCTGTCCGTACTTGTGGCTTTACTGCTGATTTTCGGCTTCACAAGCATCGGATACATCAAAATCGGCGTTATTGAAATAACGCTCAACATCATTCCCGTTGCAATCGGTGCAATTGTACTCGGTCCTGCTGCCGGGGCAATATGCGGTGCGGTTTTCGGTCTGACAAGCTTCTGGCAGGCTATGTCGGGAATGAGCGCATTCGGGGCAATGCTTGTTAACGTCAGCCCCGTTTACACCTTCATTATCTGCTTTATACCCAGAGTGCTTGAAGGCTTGCTCACAGCTCTGATTTTCAAGGCTCTGATGAAAGCTTTCAAAAACAAAAACTCCGTGCCCTGTGCCGTTGCAAGCCTGAGCTGTCCCATTCTCAACACACTGATGTTTGTCGGCTCATTCATTCTTCTCTTTGGCACAACGGACGTTTTTTCTTCTCTTTATTCACAGTCCGCCGCATCAAACCTTATAGGCTTTTTCGCCTGGTTTGTAGGTCTTAACGGCGTTGTTGAAGCTATTGCAGGCTTCATTATTGCAACGGCAGTTTCAAAAGCTTTGCTTGTTGCAAACAAACGATTTTTAAAGTAAGGTGATTTCTTATGCCCATTAAAATAGCAAACGGACTTCCCGCACACAAAGTGCTTGAGGCCGAAAACGTTTTTGTTATGACAGAAGACAGAGCAATCAAGCAGGATATCCGTCCCCTGCGCATTCTGCTTTTAAATCTTATGCCTACAAAAATCGAAACGGAAACCCAGTTTCTCCGTCTTCTGAGTAACTCTCCTCTTCAGATTGAGCTCGAGTTGCTTCAGGTAAAGTCACACAAATCAAAAAATACTTCTCAGGAGCATATGCTCAAATTTTATAAGACTTTTGACGAAATCTGTGACCAGCGCTTCGACGGTATGATTGTTACGGGTGCCCCCGTTGAGAATCTCGAGTTTGAAGAGGTTGATTATTGGGAAGAACTTTGCAGCATTTTTGAATGGAGCAAGAAACACGTTTATTCTACCTTCCACATCTGCTGGGGCTCACAGGCGGCTCTTTATTATCACTACGGTGTGCCGAAGTATCCGCTTGATAAAAAGCTTTTCGGCGTTTTCCCCCACAGATGCCTCGATAATCTGCATCCCCTTATGAGAGGTCTTGACGATACTTTCTACGTACCTCATTCAAGGCATACCGAAAACCGCAGAAACGACATAGCCCTTATAAAGGATTTACAGATTATTTCTTATTCCGATATGGCGGGTGTTCACCTTGTTTCAGATATGGCTTGCCGCAATTTCTTTGCGAGCGGACATTCTGAATATGACCGCGAAACCCTTGCCAAGGAATACTTCAGAGACGTAAATAAAGGGCTGCCCATTGAGCAGCCCTACAACTACTTCCCTGACGGTGACACAAACAGTTTACCTAAAATGCAGTGGAAGAGCAGTGCAAATCTCATTTTTGCCAACTGGCTCAACTACTTTGTGTACCAGAGAACGCCTTACGATTTAAGTACGCTTTAATTCAGTTTCAAAAGCAGAAAAATTATTATCGCAACGTGAAGAAGAATTTCCAGCGGAAGACCGAGCATAAATTTAATATGCTTCGTTTTATGCCTGATAATTTTCATTGTTATATACATCGGCAAAGCTCCGCCGATTAACCCTGTGAGCATCAGCGTAAGCTCGGAAATTCTCCACGCGCCTCTGCGTGCCGCCGATTTATCGGCAACAGTCAAAGCAACAGATATCAGAGATATCACGGAATAATAAAGCAAAAAGAATTTTAAAGTTTGCGGCATTTTAAAATCATTCCTAATTTTATTTTTGTGAGGATATCTTTATGAAAAAAACATCAATCATCGCAGTAATTATATGCCTTTTACTGACCTCGTGTCAACTCAAGAATACAACAGTTTCCCAGAACGCCGCAACAACTTCTGCTACGGCTGAAGCAGCCACCGTATTCAACAATGCACAGGAGCAGCTCAGCAACATAATCGGCAGCCTTGCCGCTTCCACTTCGGCAAGCTCAACCGATATTTCGCAGACAGTTGAAATCACTTCAGGCTCGGCTGCAGTATCAGTAACAGACTCAGCCTCAACATCTGCAACAACACGCACCACAGTGCCGAGCACCAAACCTACAACAAAACCCACTACAAAACCCAGCACAAAACCCGCAACAAAGCCGTCAACAGTGCCGACCCCCTCCGACGGCGAAATGCGTGCAATCTGGATTTCCTGCTACGATTATACGTCTGCGGCAGGCAAAACCCGTGCGCAGTATAAAGCCGTAACCGACACTATGTTCAAAAATATCAGCGACTGCGGTTTTAATACGGCTTTTGTTCATCTCAGAGCATTTTCAGACGCTTTTTATAAGTCAAGCATTTATCCTTATTCTTCGTATATTGCAGGCAAAGAAGGTAATTCTCTGCCCTTTGACCCGTTTGAGGTTTTGCTTGAAAGTGCTGATAAATATAACGTTTCCGTACACGGCTGGATAAATCCTTTCCGTGTTTCAACAAAATCGGATACCTCTCTGCTCAGTGCAAAAAATCCAGCAAAGATAATTCTGAACGAAGGCAATAAAGACGGAAGAATCTGCGTGCTTTCAAACGGCATTTACTATAATCCCTCTCACCTCGATAACCATAAGCTCATCCTCGACGGCGTGAGAGAAATACTCAACAGCTACGACATCGACGGAATACATATCGACGATTATTTTTATCCGTCAACCGACGCAAAAATCGACTCTGCACAGTACAAAGAATATAAATCAAACGGCGGCAAAATGAGTCTTTCCGAGTGGAGAATTTCAAACGTTAACGCTTTTGTTTCATCACTCTATTCAACCGTAAAATCGGCAGACTCAAGCGTTATCGTAAGCATCAGCCCAGCCGCACAGATTGATAAAAATAAAAACGAACTCTATGCCGATTGCAAACTCTGGCTTTCGCAAAAAGGCTATGCGGATATAATCATTCCGCAGATATATTTCGGCTTCGAGCATTCTTCTCTTCCCTTCCCTCAGTTACTTGCTCAATGGGCAAATCTTCCCAGACACAGCTCCGTAAAGCTTGTTTGCGGCATTGCGGCATATAAATGCGCAACGGAAGATGCCTATGCGGGTGCAGGTAAAACCGAATGGAAAACCAACACCGATATACTTGCAAGACAGGTTAAGGGAATCAGAAATAACCGTAGCTACAGCGGTTTTGCAGTTTTTTCTTACAAAGACCTTATAAGAAATAGCTGTAAAACAGAAATAGATAATCTCAAAAAAATCATTTAACGGGGACAAAATCAAAATGAAAAAGAACAAAGCATTAATTATCGCAATAACCTGTGTGGTAGTTGCAATAATCGGAATTGTTGTTGCTATGCTTGCAACAGGCAAATTTGCCCAGATGTTCGGCAAAGACGAAACAAAACCTTCCGTTACGGCATCTGAAAACGCAAGCGTTACTCAGGCTATGGCAAATTCCCGACCCAAGAGCATAAAACCCGATTCCCCTGTTGCAGCAGAGTATTCGGAATACAGCGAAATTTCCGCCGCGGAAATCGCTTCGCTTACTCCCAAGGGCTTCAACACCGTAACCTTCATTCTCACTTCCGATAATTCCGAAACGGTTAAACCTCTTCTTAAAACAGCAGAAGAAAACAAGCTTTATTTCGGCATCAAAGCCGATGCATCAGCTGATACTGCATACATAACCGACTTTGTTAAAGAGAATAACGTTAACTACGTTATTTTCTCAGGCATAAACGAAGCGGACGAAGCAAAGCTGACTTCTGCTCTTGAATTATTTGCAGAAATCAAGAAAACCGATTCCCTTACTGAAATCGGTTTTGAGCCTGTTTATGCAGTAAATTCGGTTATCACTCTGCCCGACCTTGTTGCAAAAGGCTCGGTTAACTTTATTTATCTCACCCAGAAAGGCACCGATGCTGATTCGGTAAAGGGATTCTCCGAAGCTCTTTCTGCCTGGAATGAAGAAAGCTGTCCCCTCTGGCTCAACCATAATCTCTCGGGGCTTTCGGCAATAAACGCTGACAAAGCAACCGAAATCATCGGCATAATTGCCCGCTCTGCCGATATGGCGATGTGCAAAGCAATTTCTTTCTATCCTTACACAGACATCGCATCCGCAAGCGGTGCCGCTGCAGAATCCGTTCTCAGTTACATTCAGACCCGTGAAACATATCTGCTTGATAAAGAATTTGAAATTTCAAACTATAAATCAACCAAAATAACCGTTGAACAGTCCAAGATTTCTTTCATCGGCTCTTCAAGCCCCGCTTACGACCTTTTATGTAACGGCGTCAAGGTTGAAACCGCAGAAAAAACGGGCGATTTTTCCGTTGAGTGCGAGCTCAAACCTGGAGAAAACACAATCAAGTTTGAGCACAAGGGCAAAACGTACACCTACAAAGTTACCTACAGCATCAAACTGCTTAAATCGGTAACTCCCTCAACCGACGTTACCGTACCCGGTGGAATGGATGTCGGCGTAACGGCAGTTGCTCTGAAAGGTGCAACCGTAAAGGTTACTTTCAACGGCAAAACGTACACAATGAAGCAAAGCGAAGGCGTAGCTGATAAAGACGAAAACTCTCCCGACTCCGAATCGGATTTTGTTTATTACACCGCTTCTCTTCCCACACCTAAGAGCACAACTTCGGTGCAGAATCTCGGAAAATTCACGGTTTCGGCAACCTACAGTTCACTCAGTGAAAAAATGAACGGTGCAAAAATCAGCGTATCGGCAAAGGTTGTTGTGCCCGAACCCGAACCCGAACCCGAGCCTGAAACAACGGAAACCACCACAAACGGCGAAAGCACAACAGCAGATACGTCCTCGACCTCGGGAACAACAGTTACCGTAGGCGGCTCAACCGAAAGACTTGAGAAATATTCATACGCCAAAAACTACGGTCTCGGCACAGAGCAAATCTGCATTATCACAGACGACTACGTTGAAACCTACGGCGGCAACGATACTTATACGTACTCCGTCCCCGACTGCTCACCCCTGCTCAAGGGTACGCTTGACTACGTCAGCTCAACGGTTACTCTTGACGAAAACGAAACCTACTACGTTCTTGAATCGGGCGTGAAAGTTCCTCTTCTGCGTGAAGAACGCCTTGCTTCAGGCTTTGAAGGAAAGGTTACTCATCTTGAGGTTAAGAACGGCTATAGAATGCCCAAGAACACGGTAAACGTTGTTTCAACCACAACGCACAGCGACAAAACCGTTATCGTTCTTGATATGAACAGACCCGTTGCTTTCAACGCAAAACTCATCGGTCAGTCATACGGCAACTATGCTCCCGGCAGAGACGTTGTTGTAAACTCGCTTAACTGCACGGGACTTCAGATTACTTTCAGCGACACTTCAAACGCTTCGGGTGAATTCTCATTCATCGATTCCGTTCTGAAAAACTGCAAGTGGTCTTCAGACAAATCAACGGCAACTCTCACTCTTAACCTTGCGCAAAAGGGTAAATTCTACGGTTTCCACTACGAATACAACAGTGAAGGTATGCTTGTTATAACCGTTAACCATAAGGCGCCGTCTCTCAAAGGTGCGGTGATTATGCTTGACCCCGGTCACGGCGGTGTTGACGGCGGTGCGCCCTGCGTTGTTAAAGCGTCAGGCTTTGAAACCGAAAAGCATATCAACCTTTCAATTGCCACAAAGGTTAAAGAGCTTCTTGAAGCTGAAGGTGCAACAGTTATTATGACCCGAACAAGCGATACGTGGGTTTGCTATACGGACAGAAACAATGCGGTGCGTGACAGAAACCCCGATATGTTTATCTCCATTCACTGCGACTCCAGCTCCTCTGCTTCGGCAACTGGCACTTCAGCTTACTATTACAGAGCATATTCACAGCCTCTTGCAAAAGAGATTCACAAAAGCCTTGTAAAAGCCTACGAAACCGAAATCTACGGCAAGGATTCCGACGTTAAAATCGACAGAGGCTCCAATTTCTATGCGTTCCGCGTAATAAGAGTTGAAGAATGCCCCTCAATTCTCATTGAATACGGCTTTGTTTCAAACACAGGTGAATGCGAAGTGCTCCAGAACGCACAGAACAGAGACATTCTTGCAAAGGCAACCGTTGACGGTATCAAGAATTATCTTTCCGCAAGCTGATTGAACCTTTTTGATATAACGTCGCAAAGCCCGAAACCCAGTATACTGATAAAAAACCAGCCTATGCTGAAATAAGGGCAGATTTGACCGAGAAGATTAAAAGGCTTATCGGAATAATCCCATACATCCCAGCCGAGTCGGATATTGACAACAAGTCCGAACGCAAGCTCGATGCTTGTTATAACAATCGCTCCGACAAGGCACTTGAGAAAAATATTCAGCGAACGGGTTTTGTTGATATGGCAGAAAAGAGCCATTACCGCTCCGCCTGCAAGAAGCATCGTCCAATGCGTATAGCCTCTTACAATAACCTCAACAAGCCCGTAAGCTACAGCTCCGAACATAAAGCAAAACAAGTATTCTTTAAATTTCAACATTTATATCACCTTGAAATATTCTTGGTAAAAGAGGTGCTTTTATGCGGCAGATGACCGCTTTGGTAAAACCTGCTTCATCGCTTTGCAATCTTAAATGCAGCTATTGTTTTTACTGTGACGAAGCAGAAAACCGCGAACAAAAACACGAAACAGTTATGACCGCCGAAACAAGCAGAAATCTTATTAACGCAGTTATTGATTTCTGCGGCGAAAATTCCGATATCACGTTTATGTTTCAGGGCGGCGAGCCGCTTATGGCAGGCATAGACTATTTTAAATATTTCATTATGGTTTCCGAAGAAGCACGCACGCAGGGAACGAGAATCCGCTATTCTCTTCAGACAAACGGCACGTTGCTCAACGACGATTTCTGCGAGCTTTTCAAAGAGTTCGATTTTCTTATCGGCGTTTCGCTTGACGGCGATGAAGCCTTACATAACCTTAACCGTTGCGGCTCGTTTGAGAAAACGATGAACGGCATCAGGCTTTTAAAAGAATATGAAATCAATTTCAATATTCTTTCGGTTATCACGTCGAAAACCGATGCCGCAAAGCTCTTTGAGTTTTACACAGATAACGGATTCAGAGCCGTTCAGCCCATTTATTGCCTCGATTCATTAAGCGGAGAGAAAAGCGATTACAGTCTTGACGCCAAATCTCTTGCAAGATTCAAAAAGAGATTCTTTAACCGTTGGTTTGAAGAGGTTTCAAAAGGGAATCCGTTCTACGTAAGAGATTTTGACAATCTCCTTTCTCTTCTTACAAAAGGACAGGCTGAACAGTGCGGCGCAAGCGGCAGATGCAACGCTCAGCTTGTTGTTGAATCAGACGGCACCTGCTACCCTTGCGACTTTTACTGCATTGACAAATTCAAATGCCTTAACATAAATTCCGCAAGCATAGAGGATATCCTCGCCTGTGACGGATTAAGGGATTTTATGGAGTTTGAAGAGAACAAAAACGAGCTCTGCTCCTCCTGCCCCGTTCAGTCCGTTTGCGGCGGAGGCTGTAAAAGATACCGCAGTTTATACAATCAGATAAAAGGCTACTGCCCCCAGAAGGATTTTATTCTGCACGCAATAAGCAAATTGCAAACAATAAGGTAGGTAATCACAATGAACAGACCCAACATTATCTTTTATTTTTCAGACCAGCAAAGAGCCGACAGTGCGGGTTGCTACGGTCAGAGTCTGCCCGTTACTCCCAACCTTGATGCGCTCGCAAAGGAAGGCACGCTTTTTGAAAACGCTTTTTCGTGCCAGCCCGTTTGCGGCCCGATGAGAGCCTGTCTTCAGAGCGGTGTTTATGCAACGCAGATAGGCTGCTACCGAAATGACATTGCTTTGCCTACCGATTGCAAAACAATTGCACATTATCTTAAGGATTCAGGCTATGATACCGCTTATATCGGCAAATGGCATCTCGCCTCCGATAAAAATCATAACCTTAAAACCAAGCCTACTCCCGAAGAGCGCAGAGGCGGTTACGATTATTGGAGAGCCTCTGATATTCTTGAATTCACCTCTCACGGATATAACGGTTACGTGTTTGACGAAAACGGAAACCGCCTTGATTTCAAGGGCTACAGAGCCGACAGAATCAACGATTATGCAATTGAATACCTCAAAGAGCAGAAACACGAAAAACCGTTCTTTATGTTTATCTCACAGCTTGAGCCTCACCATCAGAACGACAGGCTGAGATTTGAAGCTCCGAAGGGAGCCAAAAAGAACTTTAAAAAATATGATATTCCCGGTGACCTAAAAGGTAAATTCGGCGACTGGAAACTGCAATACGCTTCCTACCTCGCCTGCTGTAACAGAGTTGACGTGAACTTCGGCAAGCTTATTCAGACGCTCAAAGATGAAGGATTATACGATAACACCGTTATTATTTATACCTCCGACCACGGTTGCCATTTCAGAACGAGAAACTTTGAATACAAACGCTCCTGCCACGATAACAGCATTCATGTTCCGCTTGTAATTGCGGGCGGTGGCTTCAAGGGCGGAGAAAGAGTCAAAGACCTTGTTTCGCTTATTGACCTTCCCGCAACCATTCTTGACATTGCGGGGGTTGAAAAGCCCGAACATTTTATGGGCGAAAGCCTTGTTGACAAAAAAGGTCACAAACACGTATTTATGCAGATTTCAGAAAGTCAGATCGGCAGAGCTGTAAGAACAGACAAATGGAAATACAGCGTCAGTGCAAAGAATGCCGATAAGCCTTTCGCGGAGGAATACACCGAAGATTTCCTCTATGACCTCGAAAACGATCCCTATGAGAATAACAACCTCATAAGCGACCCGAAATATGCAAAGGAAAAAGAAATGCTCCGCGAAATCCTTGTTGACTATATGAAGAAGGCACAGGAGCCGAGCACAAAAATAATCGCAAAATAACTTTTTAAGGTGAAAGAAAAAAATGAACCATAAGGTAACCGTCAGGCAAAAGCTTCTCGACGCAAAAGGAATGCTTACGGAGCCCGGCTGGGCAAACCACCTGATATTTGATTACAGTCCGTTTGACGTTAAGGCAAGCAAGATGAGAATCAAAGAATGGGATTATTATATAATAATCGATAAAGACTTTGCTTTCTCCACTCTGATTGCTGATAACCGCTATATGGGACTTGCAAATGCCTGCTTTTATGACTTTGCAAATGATAAAAAATATACGAGCGTAACACCGCTGATTATGCCTAACGGTAAACTGAATATGCCTACCGACAGTGCAAAGGGCGATATTTATTTCAAAAGTCTGAATTCACAAATTGCTTTTATTCACGAAAAGAACCATAGAAGGCTGACGGGCAAATTCAAAAACGGCGACGTTGAGTATGACATTAAGCTTGAAAAACACCCCGAAGACGATACAATGGTTATTGCCACCCCCTGGAAAGAGGATAAAACCGCTTTTTACTATAACCAGAAAATCAACTGTATGCCCGCAAGCGGATACGTTAAATTCAACGGCAAAACCTATAATTTTTCGCCAGTTACGCACTTTGCAACCCTCGACTGGGGCAGAGGCGTCTGGACATACGACAACACCTGGTGCTGGGGCTCGGGCAACGGCATTGTAAACGGTAAGCGTTTTGGCTTCAATATCGGATACGGCTTCGGCAACACCACTGCCGCAAGCGAAAATATGATTTTCTATGACGGAAAATGCCACAAATTTGACCGTCTGCGTTTTGAAATTCCGGAAAGCACAATGCAGCCCTGGAAATTCATTACAAGCGACGGAAGATTTGATATGGATTTTTATCCGATATTCGAAAACAAATCCTCTGTGGATGCCGTTATTATTTCGCAGCATTCAAATCAGGTTTTCGGCAAGCTCAACGGCAAAGCAATACTTGACGACGGCACGGTACTTGAAATCAGAGACCTTGTTTGCTTTGCGGAAAAGGTCAGAAACAGATATTAACAAACATAAAAAGGAGCATCCTTTCGGATGCTCCTTTTAATTTATACTTTAATTATTTATCTTGTGGGGTTAGCTGTTGTTTTAAGCATAACGTCGTGGTAACCGCCCTCGATGATGCTTGTTGATGAAACAACTGTGAGCTTTGCGTTTGCCTGAAGGTCGGGAATTGTAAGCACACCGCAGTTGCACATTGTTGACTTAACCTTATAAAGGCTCTTTGCAACGTTATCGCTGAGAGGACCTGCATAGGTTACGTATGAGTCAACGCCTTCTTCAAAGCTGAGCTTTGCCTTACCACCGAGGTCATATCTCTGCCAGTTTCTTGCTCTGTTGGAGCCTTCACCCCAGTATTCCTTAACGTAAGCGCCGTTAACCATAAGCTTGTTTGTGGGGCTTTCGTCAAAACGGGCAAAGTATCTGCCGAGCATAAGGAAGTCAGCACCCATTGCAAGTGCAAGGGTCATATGATAATCGTGAACGATACCGCCGTCTGAGCAGATGGGAACGTAAATGCCTGTTTCCTTGAAGTATTCGTCTCTTGCTGCTGCAACTTCGATAAGAGCTGTTGCCTGGCCTCTGCCGATACCCTTTGTTTCTCTGGTAATGCAGATTGACCCGCCGCCGATACCAACCTTAACAAAGTCTGCACCTGCTTTTGCAAGGAAAAGGAAGCCTTCTCTGTCAACAACGTTACCTGCGCCAACCTTTACGCTGTCGCCGTACTTTTCACGGATGAAAGCAAGAGTCTGCTCCTGCCATACTGTGTAACCTTCTGATGAGTCGATGCAAAGAACGTCTGCACCTGCTTCAACAAGTGCGGGAACTCTCTTTTCGTAGTCGAGTGTGTTGATACCTGCACCAACAACATATCTCTTGTTTGCATCAAGAAGTTCCTGGGGATTTTCTTTATGCTGTGAGTAGTCCTTGCGGAATACGAAATAAAGAAGCTTGCCTTCAGCGTTAACGATGGGAAGTGAGTTGAGCTTGTTTTCCCAGATGATATCGTTTGCTTCCTTAAGAGTTGTTGATTCGGGAGCTGTGATAAGCTTATCAAGAGGAGTCATAAAGTCAGAAACGGGTGTTGTTGCATCCATTCTGCTTACTCTGTAATCTCTGCCTGTAACAATACCAAGGAGTTTACCGTTAGCAGTGCCGTCATCGGTAACCGCCATTGTGCTGTGGCCTGTTGCTTCAAAAAGTTCGAGAACTTCTGAAAGAGTTGCATCGGGCTTAAGGTTGGAATCGCTTACAACAAAACCTGCTTTATAGCCCTTAACTTTTGCTACCATTGCAGCTTCATCTTCGATGCTCTGTGAGCCGTAAATGAATGAAACGCCGCCCTCTTTGGCAAGTGCAATTGCCAGAGTATCATTTGAAACGGACTGCATAATAGCTGAAACAAGAGGAATATTGAGATTGATTGCACTTTCCTCTTCGCCTTTTCTGAACTTAACAAGAGGTGTTCTGAGGTTTACGTTTGCGGGGATACATTCTCTTGAAGTATAACCCGGGATCAAAAGGTATTCGCTGAAAGTTCTTGAAGGCTCGTTGCAATAAGTTGCCATCGTTAATCACTCCTTGATATATATAGATTTATTTTTTATCTGCAGAATTCAACTACATAGTTATCTATGCAGTCTTTAATAATTTCAATTGCTCTTTCTCTGTTCTGAACTTCGTCAACAACCGTTTCCTTATGTTCAAGGGATTTATAAACGGAGAAAAAGTGACGCATTTCTTCAAAGATATGAGCAGGCAATTCCGAAATATCCTTATACATATTGTAGTTGGGATCGTTGAACGGAATTGAAATTATTTTTTCATCAAACTTTCCGCTGTCTTTCATTGTTATTACGCCTATGGGATAGCAGCGAACAAGTGTCATAGGATCGATTTCTTCGCTGCAGATAACAACAACGTCAAGCGGGTCGCCGTCATCACCGTATGTTCTGGGAATAAATCCGTAGTTTGCAGGGTAATGGGTTGAGGTGTAAAGAATACGGTCAAGATACATACAGCCCGTTTCCTTATCAAGCTCATACTTTTTCTTGCTGCCCTTGGTGATTTCGATTACGGCAATGAAATCTTCGGGTGAAACCCTTTTGGGGTTGATGTCGTGCCAAATGTTACTCATTGTATCACCTGATTTTTGCAAAAATTATATGCTTCTGTATGTAGTGAACTTGAAATTCACTCCGTTATATTCCATATTTTCGCTTTCACAGACCATCTTCCATTCTGAACTCTCCTCAAGGTTCGGGAAAAACTTATCCGCAGGCTTTTCGTTATCGACTTTTGTTACGTAAGCCGTATCGCAATAGGGCAAGAGCTGTTCGTAAACCGTTGAGCCGCCGATTACGAAGACTGTGTTTGTATCGTATCTCCTGAGCTGTTCAAAAAGCTCTTCGATTGAGTGGCACACAATAACGTCGGGTGCGCTCCAGCTTCTGTCGGTTGTCAGAACAATGTTTACTCTGTTGGGAAGTGCTTTCTGTCCGGGGAATGTGAGAAAGGTTGATTTACCCATAACAACAACGTTGCCGGTTGTTTTTTCTTTAAAGAATTTCATATCGGCAGGTATGTGATTTATAAGTGAATCTCCCAGTCCTATGCCCCAATTGTTATCCACATTAACAATTGTTTTCATTAAATACTTATCCTCTTTTCAGTTATTTAAATGGCTACGGGGATTTTCTCCGTAAATTCATGGAACTTATAGTTCTCAATTTTAAAGCTGTCTTTGGTGAAGCTGTAGAAATCGGTTATGCTCTTATCAAGAGTTACCGTAGGTGCGTCGTAAGGAACTTTTTCGATAAGCTCTTTTACGATGGGAACGTGACGGTCATAGATATGAGCATCAGCAATAACGTGAACAAACTCACCCGGTTCAAGTCCGCTGACCTGAGCCATCATACAGGTAAGCGCCGAATACTGGCAAACGTTCCAGATGTTGGCGGCAAGCATATCCTGTGAACGCTGATTGAGAATTGCGTTAAGCTTGTTGCCCGTAACGTTGAAGGTCATACTGTATGCACAGGGGTAAAGAGCCATTTCGCTCAGATCCTGATGAGTGTAAATGTTTGTGAGAATTCTTCTGCTCTGGGGATTATGCTTCAGGTCATAAAGAACGCGGTCAACCTGATCCATATCGCCTTCTTTATAATGATGCTTGATTCCGAGCTGATAGCCGTATGCCTTACCGATGGTGCCGTTTTCATCTGCCCACTGATCCCATACGTGGCTGCCGAGCTCGCTGATTTTATTTGATTTCTTCTGCCATATCCAAAGCATTTCGTCTACGGCACTTTTAAGAAAAGTTTTTCTGAGTGTAAGAATAGGGAATTCCTTACTCAGGTCATATCTGTTAACAACACAGAATTTTTTGATTGTGTGTGCGGGAGTTCCGTCTTCCCATCTGGGTCTTACGTCAAGATCGGTATCCCATATTCCGTTTTCAAGAATATCTCTGCAAGTATCAATAAAAACCTTATCTGCATAGCTCACGGTAATTACCTCCCTATTCTTTCTATATACTCTCCCAGACCCTTTTCAAAGTTCACACCGAAACGGGTATCTGTTTTTGCATCGTGCGTACGCTTGATCGCTCCGCATGTAAAATCGGTTGCAATTTCGGCACTCTCAAAAATATCTTTACCGCTCATATAAGCTCCGAGAAGAGCCGAAGCAAACAAATCTCCCGTGCCGTAATATGTTCCTTCATATTTTTTCGAAAAATAATAGTGTGTTTCTTTTCCTTTGCAACCCACTGCACAGCCGATTTCGTCATCCTTGAAAGAAACACCCGTAAGCACAACCATATCGGGTCCGAGCTGTAAAAGACGTTCGATCAGCGATTCGGTGTATTCCTTGGTATAAGGCGGATGAACAAAATCTTCACCGAGCATAAAAGCCGCTTCGGTAAAATTCGGAACAATTATATCTGCTTTTTTGCAGAGCTTTGTCATCTCCGAAACAAAATCCTTAGAAAAAGTGGTATACATTCTGCCGCCGTCCGCCATTGCGGGGTCAACAAGAATAACCGTGCCGTCTTTTCTGAATTCATCAATGAACGAGCACACCATTTCAACCTGCTCGTGAGAGCCGAGAAAACCGCTGTATATTCCGTCAAACTCGATTCCGAGCTCTTTCCAGTGCTTTGCAATAAGCGGCAAATCATCGGTTAAATCACGGTAAGAATAACCCGAGATATCGCCTGTGTGAGTTGAAAGCACGGCTGTCGGCATTGCGGCAACCTCAACGCCTGCCGCCGATATAACAGGCAACGCAGCGGTAAGCGAGCATTTGCCTATACCGGAAATATCATGGATTGCGGCAATTCGCTTTTGTTTTTCCACACTGCTCCGCCTTTCAAGTTATATTTTATTTATTATACTCTTTAAGCTTTCATTTTTCAACCGAAAATGCAATAAAATTAATTTTTGTTTAAATTAATCCTTTAAAAGCGAAACTGTGATATTTTTTTGGGCATACCGTAAAAAAACACTTTACATACAAGAAAAATAATGGTAATATATATGTTATACTTTTAGCTTAAAGGAGCAAACAAAAAATGAAAAGTTTTGGCAAAAAAGTGCTCAGCATTCTCGTTGTGCTGACAATGGTATTCTCGGTTGCAACATCAGCAGGTGTTTCCGCAGCCAAGGATATGGGCGTAGTTGTTAAAGACATCGGTGTTGGTGCGGTAGGTCTTCTTATCGAAACTCTCCTCAACGCCATCAACGCAATTGTTCCCGACACAGAAAAAATCAAAGACATTAAAGATTACGTAAGCGAAAACTTCTATGCAGGCACAGGCACAATGCTTGACGAAGCAGCAGACAACGCTTATTGGTCACTCGGCTACGCAAAAGATTCACTCGTTCCCGATGACTGGCAGGAAAAAGACTATTATCTCGGCGGCTTCATCAGCCTTGAAAACGGCATGAGCAACAACGTTGAAGAAGTTATCGACGATATGCAGGTAAGAGTTATCGCTATCTCTGATAATTCAGGCAGAGGCGTTGCTGTTTTCGCAAACATCGACTCAATCGGTCTTTCAAACTATGACATCAAGCAGATCAGAAAGGCTCTTGTTGCTCTTAACCCCGGCGTAAAAATCAACAGCATCACCGTTACTGCAACACATTGCCACAGCTGTATTGATACACAGGGTCTCTGGACAGACCTTCTCCCCAAGCTTGGCTACAATATGCTCAACTCATTCTTCCACTTCGGCGAATTCAAGTCAGGCGTTGATTCAGACTATATGGAATTCCTTACAAAAACAACTGCCGACGCTATGCTTGACGCTATCAAGGATATGAAGAAGGGCACACTCACATACGCAGTCAAGGATCTTAACGATGAATATTTCAACAACAAGAACAGACCCTCAGCATCTGCTCATATGAGTGACCTTGCAAGATTCGTATTCACTCCCGACGACGGCTCAACACCCACAATGATCGTTAACATCGCTGCTCATCCCGACGTTGCAGGTCTTGCAGTTGACGACGTTGATAATGGTAAAGACCTTTCAGGCGACTATGTTTACTACATGGGCGAATACCTTGAAAACAAAGATAACAAATTCGGCGACCACCACTATAATTTCATGTTCTTCAACGGTGCCATTGCAGGTATGTACGAAGGCAGAGGTCTTGTAGGCGACGGTCTTCCCAATGACAGACGTTACGAAGAAACTCTCCGTTACGGCTACGAAATGGCAAAGATTGCTCTGAGCCTTACAAAGACATACGAAGAAATCGCAGCAGAAGCTGACTGGGATAAGATTGAAGCCGATAAGGAAATCGGCGGCGAACACTACACTCTCTGGTTTGAAGGCTGGGAAAAGGTTGAAGAAAAAGAGCTTGAGCCCATTCTCAACATTCTTATTCAGGAAGCAAAAGTACGCGTTAACAATCCCCTTATCCAGCTTGTAGGTAAGCTCGGTCTTGTTAACTACAACGTTTACAGAGAAGGCAGCAACTACTGCACATTCGTTGAAATCGGTTACCTTGAATTCGGTGACGTTAAGGTAGTTCTTATGCCCGGTGAAATCGTTCAGGACCTTGTTGCAGGCGGCGATTCACTCACAGCTGACGGTTCATTCAGCGGCAAGGATTTCGGTTATAAGAGCATTTATGAACTCTTTGGCGAAGGCACACTTTGCTTCGGTCTTGCAAACGATGCTATCGGCTACGTTGTTCCCGGTAACGACTACTCACTTGCAATTCTTGACGGTCACTATCAGGAACTCATTTCAATGGGCAGCGAAGTTGCAGCAAACCTTATGGCAGGCTACGCTGACATTGCAAACAAAGTAAAATAAAAACCAAAGGAGATGCCCTCGGGCATCTCCTTTTGAATTGGAACAAATATGAAAAATATTACGGAAAGACTTTTTGATTTAAAGGATAATGAGTACAGGGAGTTTCATTCAAGGCTGATGCCAACGGTTGAAAAAGACAGAATTATCGGCATCAGAATTCCCGCTTTACGTTCACTTGCAAAGGAAATTCTGAACACAAAAGAAGCTGATGAATTTATTAATACCCTGCCCCATTACTACTATGAAGAAAACAATCTGCACGCTTTCCTGATTGAACAGATAAAAGATTACGGCTTATGCATTAACGCCGTCAACCGCTTTCTGCCGTACATTGACAACTGGGCAACCTGTGACAGTTTAAGACCGAAGTGCTTTAAAAAGAACAAAGAAAAACTCGAAAAGCAGATTGATATCTGGCTTACGTCAGAGCATCTGTACACTGTCAGATTCGGTATTGAAATGCTTATGGTGCATTTTCTTGACGGTGATTTTAAAGCAGAACATCTTGAAAAGGTTGCAAAAATCAAAACAAACGAATATTACCTTGAAATGATGGTTGCCTGGTATTTCGCAACGGCACTTGCAAAGCAATACGAAGCCGCTTTGCCTTATATTGAACAAAGACGGTTATCACCCTCAATCCACACCAAAACAATTCAGAAAGCCGCTGAAAGCTTCAGAATAACCGATGAACAAAAGCAATATCTGAAATCGTTTAAATAACCGATAAAAAAGCCTCTTGCCGAAGCAAGAGGCTTTTGTGATTTTATTTCATTCTTACAATATGAACGCAGGTTACGTAGATATTCTGAATTTTCTTTGCCTGTGCGTTGTTGGGTGTCATAACAATGGGCTGTGTTTCAGACGGTGTTATGTAAAGCTTGAATGCAATAGCGTGCTGACCGGCTCTCATATCGTTTATATGTTTATACTCAATGTTTCTGTTTTCAACATCAAGATATTTGAAAACGATTTCTTCGAGATTACGACCTGAGAAAGTTTTAATAACATCATCTTCATCGTGCATATCGATGATAGCTTTAGCCTCTTCAAACGTAAGGCTTTCGCATTTGAATTCGCCGTCATTGAGAATTGACATAATGTTCTGATTATCGATTAAAAGAAGAGGAAGCTGTGATCTTGCCATTAATATCACCCTTTTCATAATTATTTCAGAAGACAATTTTTTAAATTATATTATCTTCTATAATAAAATAATAACCGAGTGAAGATTTTTTGTCAATAATAAATAAAAATTTTGTTCAGTTTCTCGGTAATCTTATAACAGTTACCGAATAAGCAGGCACTGTATAGTTGCATTTCTCGCCGAAGCCGTCAACGGTAAATTCCTCAATCTTGCAGTCTTCTTTCTGACCGAGAATATTATCGTTACCAAGGCTGTCGCCCGCAAGCTGATAAACCTGTGCGGTTGAGCGAACCTGAGCACCGTCGATATTCATCGCAAAGGTTTTGCTTGTATCGGTTACGTTAACGAGTTTTATGATAATATCTCCGCTTTCATCGGTGCTTACAACGTGGTAAGCTTCTGCCTCTGCGTCGGAGCCCATATCAAAAACAACGTAAAGCTCGCCATCAACGTAGCATCTGACTTTAGTGCCGCTTACAGTTACTTTAAGCTCATATGTTTTACCCGTTTCAGCAGTGAAAGGCTTGACAGTGCCGATAATCTGACCTGTTTTTATGCCGTTTTCAACTCTCTGAATGCACGAAACAGTGTTACCCCAGCCGCCAAGATTCCAGAAATAATTATTCTCTGTATCGCCGACTGCAAAGGGAATAATAAATCCTTCTTCGCCGTCAAGCTTTGTTGCTTCAACGGTGAAGGTGTAATCTGTCCAATCGGCTTCTCCGAAATAGGCAACCGAGCCTGTATTACTGTAAGCCATAGAGGTAGTTGACTGCACAAGCTTACCGTCTTTTACGGAAAATTCGCCGTCTGTGGGAGTTTCCCAGAGCCACTTGAACGTTGCATTGGAATTACATTTATCCTCTGCAAAAACTTCGCCAGTAATATTGCTGATAACCTTTACGTTATCAAACTCGGCAGACGTATACCAGGTGCCGACACCTACCCTGCCCGTAAGCGGAGTCTGTTCAATTGCGGCACCGCTTAATGAAGAAGCAATGAGGGTTGAGCCCGTATGATTTGCAAAAAGCTTCTGCACGTAATAACTGATTGAGCCCGTTACCTGATGATTGTTAAACCAGATAAGGTCGGGCGACCAGTGGGTTGCGGTGAGATTGCCGAAAAGCGGTGCATACGCCGCCATTCTGACAATATCGCCGTTGCGTTCAAGACCCGTCATATATGCCGCTTCGGCAAGAGCGGCTCTGAGAGTGTTTGACCTTGCGGCATATTCGCCAAGGAACACCTGAATTCCTCCGCCGTAAATCGTATCCGTCATACCGCTCACGTCTCTTGAATAGTTATCTTCATCGTAGTAATCGGTATTTTTAAGGAACCATTCGGGGTCGTTATAATAATGCTGGTCCGTTGCACCCGCAAAATCGGATGCAACACCGTTGCCTATCTGCTCTTTTGCGTATTCATAGGATGCGAGATAATTGCCGCCGTGAGTTGCATCAAACGCACCCGCGGAATATATAAGCTCAATGCCGTCATAAAACTCGGGGTTTTCTGCTTTTGCTTCGTTAAAGGCATCAAGGAACGCCTGATAACGTTCAAAATAAACCTCGCCCTCATTTTCATTGCCGATGCAGATATACTGAAGTTCAAAGGGCTCTTCGTGACCGAGCGAAGCTCTGACGGCGCCCCATTTTGTATCGGCTGAGCCGCGGCAGAATTCAACAAGATCAAACATATCCTGAATATACTGTGCGAATTCGTCGCTTTCCATATCAACGGGTCCCTGACCTCTCATCTGACAGTAAAGACCGCAGTTGATAACGGGCACGCCGATTGCTCCGATGTCTTCAGCAAGCTGGAAATATTCGTAAAATCCGAGACCGTAGGTCATAAAACTCGGCCACGGGTCATCCGTTGCGGAAATATTTGTCCAGAGGTTTGTGCCCTGTTTTCTTGCCGCAACGTCACCGTATCCTCCGTTGAATTCGAGAGGGTCACCGTTACTGCCTGTTGCTATTGAGTCTTTCCAGTTGTATGCAGTGTCATAGTTATACCCCTCAATTATACATCCGCCGGGGAAACGGAGAAACTTGGGCTCAAGAGCCTTGAGCATTTCACCTAAATCCTTACGTACACCGTTTTCACGGTTCATAAAAGTATCTTCGGGGAAGAGAGAAATCATATCAAACGCGGCACTTCCGTTATCGATAAGCACCTGTAACGTTACGTTTTCATAAGCCGTCTTTGAAGAACTTAACGTGAGCGAATACTTTGTCCATTCATCGGTTATTGAATCAATCTTTGCCTGACCGATTACTTCTTCGCCGTGCATAAGTTTAACGTAAACCGCACCGCCGTAACCTTTGAGAGCCTTGGCATAAACCGAGAAATTATAGTCTGCATTTTCTTCAACCGCCATTCCGTCAAGGAATCCCCTGTTGGCAACACCTGCGGGAGCAGAAGATTCGTTGCCGATAACGAGATAGTTGGGGTTGTTTTCGTTAAGAGAGTCTTCGGCACCGATTTTAACCTGAGCCGATGCTCCGCCGACCTTGCTCCAGCCGTAAAGCTGGTCGTCAAGCGCAAGCTCTGTAAACTCAAACGACCTGTTGACTATCTTTTCCGCATAAAGACCGCCGTCTGCGGCAAAGTTAATATCCTCAAAGAAAATGCCGAAAAGCAAATCACTTATATCGTGAACTTCGTTTGCGGCATTTATATCGAGAGTATAATCTGCCGACGAAACATCAAAAGCGGTAACCGTATTTGCATCGGGTCTGACGGGCAAGGTTTCTTTTTCAGAGAAAACCCCACCAAAAAGCGACATAATTGCCGAGAGAATATACGCTACGGCTTTTTTAATAAACATTGTAATCTGATATTTCATTTTCTCACCTCTGCCTAATATAATAAACGATTTGAAAATATTAGTCAACAAAATAAAACCTGCCCGATTGATACGGGCAGGTTGAATTTATTCAGCAATTGTCTTTAAAATTTCAACGCATTTATCGATGCCGATATATCCGCTGTTGAGGCATACGTCATAGTTTGAATGCTTGCCCCACTTGATGTCGGTATAATGCTGATAATATGCGGCTCTTCTTTTATCCTTATCCTTGAGGCGTTTTTCGGGCGAATCGTCTTTCTCGCCGTAAACGGAAACAATCCTTTCGGCTCTTGATTTCATATCCGAATAAACAAACACCTTCATAAGATTATCGCGCTCACGCAGAATGTAATCAGCACAGCGTCCGATAATCACGCAAGGACCCTTATCTGCAAGCTCATTGATAATCTTGCACTGAATGGACCAGATTTTATCCTCATTGGAGGGGCCCGTGTAATAGCTGTGGCCTGTAAGCATACTCATAAGAAGGCTCGACTGTGTGTATTCGCCCTTATCTTTAATATACTCTTTTGCAAAGCCGCTTTCCTGTGCTACCTGCTCAATGATTTCACTGTCGTAGCAAGGGATTCCGAGCTCCTCGGCAAGATGCTTGCCGATTGTTCTTCCGCCGCTTCCGAATTCACGGCTGATTGTAATTATTTTATTTGTCATATTTTCAGCCCCTTTCAAAATCAAAGATAAGCCTTCACGTTTTCAGCGTAATGCCCCGTATCAACAAAGTTGCCTTCGGTCTGTATGCATTTGCCCCATTTGCGGGCAATTTCTTCAAAGCTGTCGGTGTCAACTTTTGCTCTTTCAAAGCCGTCCTTATGACCTCTCAGGCACCAATCGGAGCTCCACATTCCGTGGCCGCTCGCCTTGTAAGTCCAGAGCATCCAGCTGTAATTGATGTTATTCATTGTGCTGAAGCAGTTTTCCCAGGTGGTTTTCTGGTGAGGATAGAATTCGCCCATCATCATAGGTACGTCAAAGAAAATAATCTTGTTGAAAAACGCAAAAAGATTAAAAATGAAGTTTGAGTTGTTATAGAAATGAACCTGATAAACTACGTTGTCCCAGCCCTTCATAAATGCAAGAGGAAGAGCGATTGCCGTCCATATAGCTTCCATTGTGATGATATGGTCTTCGTCAACGGCACGCACGGTATCGTAAAGGCGGGTATATATCATCTCATTATTCTTTCTTCTTTCGAATTCACTTGCATCAACGTCGCACATAGGCTCGTTGAGAAGGTCATACATCGCAACGGCGGGATTGCCCTTGAATCTGCTTGCAATTGCAGTCCAGAGCTCGTCTGTAAGCTCGCGGTATCTTTCACCCTGCTCGGTATCTTCATAAAGTCCGCAGTTTCCGCCGTCGCCGTTATGAGGTGCGTCACTCTGATAGCCTACGGCACCGTGCATATCGAGAATTACGTAAAGTCTGCGCTCTGCACATTCGGAAACAACCCAGTCAAGACGTGAGAAATCCCACTCGCCGTTTTCATCGAGAATCTTTGTGCCGTTATCGTCATAATAGAAATTACGGTACCAGAAAGGAACTCTGACGCAGTTGAAGCCCATCTTTTTGATTTCGTCAAGGTCGTATTCCGTAATCCAGTTATCCATATAGGTATTCATAAGCTCATAAGCGCCGTCTCTGCCGAATCTGTCTTCAAGAACTTTCGCAACGTCATAATGCGCAGTTTCTTTCTTATCAGCCTCGTTGTCGGTGCTTCTCTCATAGGGTGAAAGCCAGTCTTCCCAGATAAGCCACGAGCCGAGATTAACGCCTTTAAGCTGAACTTTCTCGCCGTTTCGGTTAACTATATCCTGACCGTCGGTTATAAGGAAATCCCCGTCGGTGAAGCCTGTTGCGGCTGCTGAATTATCCTGTGCAAAAGCAAAGGCAAAGCTTGATAATACTATTGCAAACGAAAGAATGACAGACAAAAGCTTTTTCATAGTATCTCTCCTTATTTTTTTCTACGTCTTAATTATAACTTATCACATTTAAAAATGTCAACCTCGGCAGCAAAAAAGCATAACCGCTATGCCCAGAGCGATTCTGTACCAGCCGAAAACTTTAAAATCCTTTCGGCGGATATAATCCATAAGAAACTTTATTGCAAGCATTGAAACCGCATAGGCAACCGCCATTCCGATAATAAGAGAAACGAGCTCTGTTTGTGTAAAATCAAAGCCGAATTTTATTAGCTTTACCGCACTTGCACCGAGCATTGTCGGTACTGCAAGAAAAAAGGTGAACTCCGCCGCGGCTGTTCTTGAAACACCGATAAGAAGTGCTCCGATAATCGTGGCACCCGAACGCGACGTGCCGGGAATAAGCGAAAGCACCTGAAAAGCTCCGATAATAAAAGCGGTTTTATAGTTTATTCCCGAAAGAGAAAACGTCTTCGGCTGAGTTTTTTTATTGCGGGATTCAACAATTATAAATGCTATGCCGTAGATTATAAGCATTGCCGCTATGGTTACGGGCGTGCCGAATTTTTCTTCGAGAAAATCGTCAAAGAGGTATCCGATAACTCCCGACGGCACACAGGCAAGCGCAACCTTGAGCCACGTTTCAACCGCCTGACGGTCAAGCGAAAGTTTTTTATTCACAACGGTTACAGGCATCATTTTCTGCCAGAAAGCCGTTACAACCGCAAGAATTGCGCCGAACTGAATAACAACAAAGAACATTTCTTTGAACTCCCCGCTCATATCAAGCGGAACAAACGCATCAAACAGCAACATGTGCCCCGTACTGCTTATCGGGAGCCATTCCGTAACACCCTCAATTATGCCTATCAGGATTATTTTAAAAAGCTCTGCCATACAATCCCCTCTTTGATTAAGATGATGATATTATATGAAAAAGCAAAGAAAAAAAGCACGGTAAAAACCGTGCTTTTGATTTGTTACTGAACGCTGAAAAGAATATCGCCGTATGAGGGATAAGGCCAGTAATCCGATGCGGTGATTGATTCTGCCGCATCAACATCTGCTCTGAGAGCCGACATTGCAGGGATAATAATATCCTTGAATTTCTTTGCCTGTTCAAGTTTATCTGCAGTTGCAACAACCTTTTCAAGCTCTGCTTCAAATTCTGCAGTCTTTTCAAAGATTGATTTACTCAAAGCAGAAAGCTTTGTTACGGTGTTCTCTTCATAGGTTATATCTGCCGAAGCAAAAACGCTTCTCTTTGTTGCGGCGGTTTCGCTCAGAGACTTGATGTATGAGCTGATTGCGGGAAGAATATCCTTGTTTACCATATCAATCATTGTGCGAGCCTCAATATTGAGGGTCTTGCAGTAGCTTTCAAGGTAAATCTCATATCTTGCTTCAAGCTCCGCTCTTGTAAACACCTTGTTGTTTTCAAAAAGCTGAACGTTCTTTTCTTCAAGCATACAAGGAAGACAGTCGGGTGTTGTTTTGAGGTTTCTGAGTCCTCTTGCCTCCGCTTCCTTGACCCATTCATCGTCGTAGCCGTTGCCGTTGAAAAGAATTCTCTTATGGTCCTTGATTGTCTTTTTGATAAGCTTGTGAAGAGCTTCTTCAAAGTTTTCAACGTTTTCAAGTCTGTCTGCATAAGATTTAAGCGACTCTGCAACTGCGGTGTTGAGAATGATGTTTGCGCTTGAAATTGAACTTGATGAGCCGAGCATTCTGAACTCAAACTTATTGCCTGTGAATGCAAAGGGTGAGGTTCTGTTTCTGTCGGTTGTATCCTTGGGGAATCTGGGAAGAACGTGAACGCCGACCTTCATCTGCACTTCTTCTTTTGCATCGTATGCGGTATCGTTTTCAATAGCTTCGAGAATATCGTTAAGCTCATCGCCGAGGAACATTGAAACAACTGCGGGAGGTGCTTCGTGAGCACCGAGACGGTGATCGTTTGCGGCGCTTGCAACGGAAACGCGAAGAAGATCCTGATAGTTATCAACTGCCTTGATAACAGCACAAAGGAAAAGAAGAAACTGTGCGTTTTCATAAGGAGTTTCACCGGGTTCGAGAAGGTTAACACCCTTATTTGTCTGGATTGACCAGTTGTTATGTTTACCGCTGCCGTTTACACCTTCAAAAGGCTTTTCGTGAAGGAGGCAGACAAGACCGTGCTTTCTTGCAACCTTCTGCATAATCTCCATTGTAAGCTGATTATGGTCTGCGGCAATGTTTGTTGTTGTATAAATGGGAGCAAGCTCGTGCTGAGCGGGTGCGCCCTCGTTATGCTCTGTTTTGGCGAGAATTCCGAGCTTCCAGAGTTCTTCGTCAAGATCTTTCATATATGCGTGAATTCTGGGCTTGATGCTGCCGAAATAGTGGTCGTCCATTTCCTGACCCTTGGGAGGCTTTGCACCGAAAAGAGTTCTGCCTGTATAACGGATGTCTTTTCTCTTATCGTACATTTCTTTATCGATAAGGAAATACTCCTGTTCGGGACCTACGGTTGTTTTAACCGCCGTCATTTCTTGACCGAAAAGCTTCATAATTCTTACAGCCTGTTTGCTTATAGCTTCCATTGAACGGAGAAGAGGAGTCTTTTTATCAAGCGCTTCGCCGCCGTATGAACAGAATGCTGTGGGAATATAAAGCACTCCCTCTTTTATGAAAGCATAAGAAGTGGGGTCCCAGGCAGTATAGCCTCTTGCTTCAAAGGTTGCACGAAGACCGCCCGAGGGGAACGAAGAAGCATCGGATTCACCCTTAACAAGCTCCTTGCCCGAAAACTCCATAATAACGTTTCCGCCCTCGGTGGGAGAGATGAAACTGTCGTGCTTTTCGGCGGTGATACCCGTCATAGGCTGAAACCAATGAGTATAGTGGGTTGCTCCCTTTTCAATTGCCCAATCCTTCATTGCGTTTGCAACAACGTTGGCAACGTTTATATCAAGGCGCTTATTATCCTGAATAGCCTTTTTCATAGCCTTATAGGTTTCTTTAGGCAGTCTTGCCTTCATGGTTTTATCGTCAAAAACCATACAGCTGAAATAATCGGGAACGCTTATCATACTTAACTCTCCTGTTCCTGCATTTTAAATAACAAAATAAGTATATATCCAAAAAGGGGCAAAATCAAGCAATTTCGTCACGAAACGGAATATTCTTGCAAACTCACAATAAACCGCCAAAAACGCTGTCTTTTTTTGAAAAATTAATCAAATACTTTGTGGGATTAATTGACAAACAAATAAATAAAGAGTATCATTATAATAGCTTAATTTGGCGTTATTCAAGTTTATCTTACTTGATACGGAGGAAAACAATGAACAGATTTGAAAGTGCAAAAGCCATATACGAAAATTTCGGCATTGACGCCGAAAAAGCTCTTGCAAAGCTTGCGGACGTAACGGTTTCCGTTCACTGCTGGCAGGGTGACGACGTTGGCGGTTTTGACAGCGACGATGCTCTTTCGGGCGGTATCCAGACAACGGGCAACTACCCCGGCAAAGCAAGAACTCCCGATGAGCTTATGGCTGATATTGACAAGGCATTCAGCCTTATTCCCGGCAAAAAGAAGCTCAATCTTCACGCAAGCTATGCGATTTTTGAGGGCAACAGAGCTGACAGAGACGCTCTTAAACCCGAACACTTCAAAAAGTGGGTTGAGTTTGCAAAAGAAAGAGGTCTCGGAATTGATTTCAATCCCACCTTCTTCTCCCACCCTATGGTAAAAGACGGTCTTACCCTTTCATCACCCGATGAAACCGTAAGAAAATTCTGGGTTGAGCACGGCAAACGCTGTGTTGAGCTTTCCGATTATTTTGCAAAAGAAACGGGTTTCCCCTGTGTTATGAATATCTGGATTCCTGACGGTTATAAGGATATACCCGCAGACAGACTTTCACCCAGACTCAGATTCAAAAAATCTCTTGACGAAATCCTTGAAACTCCCTACGATAAATCAAAGGTTTTCATCACTCTTGAATCAAAGGTTTTCGGTATCGGTCTTGAAAGCTACACAGTCGGCTCGGCTGAATTCTGCCTGAGTTATTCAATCGAAAAAGGCATTGTTCCCCTTATGGACAACGGCCACTATCACCCCACAGAGCTTGTTTCGGATAAAATTCCCTCAATGCTCGTTTTCAGTGACAAAATTGCTCTCCACATCACAAGAGGCGTTCGTTGGGACAGTGACCACGTTGTTCTTTTTGATGACGAAACAAAAGAAATCGCAAAGGAAATCGTCAGAAACGATGCACTCGACAGAGTATTCATCGCAACCGACTATTTCGATGCTTCAATCAACCGCATAAGTGCGTGGGTAACTGGCGTGCGAAACGTTCAGAAGGCTCTGCTTTTCGCAATGCTTCAGCCTTCCGCACAGATGAAAGAGCTTCAGGATAAAGCTGATTTCACAACTCTTATGGTACTCAGCGAAGAAGCTAAGACTCTCCCCTTCGGCGACGTATGGGCAGAATTCCTCGCAAGAGAAAACGTTGCAACAAATTATCTTAACGATATAAAAGAATATGAAGAAAAGGTATTGGTGAACAGAAAATGAAAAACATTATGGATGCACCCTTTGTCAAGGGTATGATGAAAACAACAGCTAATATGTACCGTATGGGCTGGGACGAAAGAAACGGCGGCAACATCAGCATGATGCTTGAAAATGACGAAGTTGCTGAATATCTTGACATCAACGCTCCCATCAGAACAATTGAAATGGGCTTTGACGCAAGCGTTCTCGTCGGCAAAATCTTCATCGTTACAGGCACAGGCAAATACTTCAAGAACATCGAAGATGACCCCGAAAACAACCTCGGCATCATCAAGATTGCAGAAAACGGCACAACAGCAGAGCTTCTCTGGGGCTACAGCGACGGCGGCAGACCCACTTCAGAGCTCCCCGCTCACCTTATGAGCCATATTTCAAGACTTGAAAAGAATCCCGAAAACAGAGTTATTATGCACAGCCACCCCACAAACACTCTTGCTATGACATACGTTCACGAGCTTAGTGAAAAGAAATTCACACATTCTCTCTGGGAAATGTGCACCGAATGTATGGTTGTTTTCCCTGACGGTATCGGCATGCTTCCCTGGATGGTTTGCGGCACTAACGAAATCGGCATTGCAACCGCAGAAAAGATGAAGGAATTCAGACTCGTTGTATGGGGTCAGCACGGCATTTACGGCTGCGGCAAGGACCTTGACGAAGCTTTCGGTCTTATTGAAACAGTTGAAAAGGCTGCTCAGCTTTATATGATGACTGCTCATCTTCCCAGAGTTAACACAATCACAGACCCCGACCTTGTTGAAATTGCAAAGGCATTCGGTCTTCTTGACGTTTACAGAAAAGATTTTCTTAACCTTTAATAAAAACATTTCAGGAGGAAATTACTATGGCTAACAGATTTGTACTCAACGAAACCTCATACCACGGCAAGGGCGCTATTGCCGCAATTGCTGACGAATTCAAGGCAAGAAACTTCGCAAAGGCTCTTGTTTGCTGTGACCCCGACCTTATCAAGTTCGGCGTTGCTGACAAAGTTCTCAACATTCTCAAGGGCGCTGAAATCCCCTATGACGTTTTCAGCACAATTCAGGCTAACCCCACAATCGAAAACGTACAGGCAGGCGTTGAAGCTTTCAAGGCAAGCGGTGCAGACTGCATCATCGCTATCGGCGGCGGCTCATCAATGGATACCGCAAAGGCAGTAGGCATCATCATTGCTAACCCCGAATTTGCTGACGTTCGCTCACTTGAAGGCGTTGCTCCCACAAAGAACAAGTGCGTTCCCATCATCGCTGTTCCCACAACTGCAGGCACAGCTGCTGAAGTTACAATCAACTACGTTATCACAGACGCTCAGAACAACAGAAAGATGGTTTGCGTTGACGTTCACGACATTCCCGTTGTAGCAGTTGTTGACCCCGATATGATGTCAACAATGCCCGCAGGTCTTACAGCCGCAACAGGTATGGACGCTCTCACACACGCAATCGAAGGCTACATCACCAAAGGCGCATGGGAAATGAGCGATATGTTCCACATCAAGGCTATCGAAATCATCGCAAAGAGCCTCAGAGGCGCAGTTGCCAACACAGACGAAGGCAGAGAAGGTATGGCTCTCGGCCAGTACATCGCAGGCATGGGCTTCTCAAACGTTGGTCTCGGCATCGTTCACTCAATGGCTCATCCCCTCGGTGCTCTTTATGACACACCTCACGGCGTAGCAAACGCTATCATTCTCCCCACAGTTATGGAATATAACGCTCCCGCAACAGGCGATAAATACAGAGACATCGCAAAGGCTATGGGCGTTGAAGGCACAGAAGCTATGAGCATTGAAGAAGCACGCAAGGCAGCTATCGATGCAGTCAAGCAGCTTTCAGTTGACGTTGGCATTCCCGCTGACCTCAAGGAAATCGTTAAGCCCGAAGACGTTGCATTCCTTGCACAGAGCGCATTTGACGATGCTTGCCGTCCCGGTAACCCCAGAGATACAAGCGTTGAAGAAATCACAGCTCTTTACAATTCACTTCTTTAATATCAAACAAACAAGCCGCAGCTCCTTTTCGGAGTTGCGGCTTTTCTTTTTATAATTCTGCAATTATCTGCCAGTAATCGTATGAATAAAACTTCGTCAGTTTTTCAAGTGCAGTTTCGACGCTTTCAAAAAATTCATTACTGAATCCGTCGGTGTTTTCGCTTGTAAGTCCCCACGCCGAAGCGGCATTGATGCTCGGGAAATACTTATCCCACAAAAGCTTACTGCCCTTTTTGTCGCGGTTATAATTAAGATAATGTGCATCGGCTCTTATGCCCTCAC
>JAZQKN010000074.1:0-5452 GCA_045542175.1 Acutalibacteraceae bacterium
GGTGTATTTCACCTTGCCGTTTGCGCACGGAAGAATTGAAAGAATAAAGGCAAGAATACCGGCAAAAAACCTTTTAAACATACATCATATCCTCCTGCTTTTTTCGCAATAATATCACAAAAGATTCAAAAACTTATTAAAACTTAACTAAAGATTATTTTAATACATTACAACAATAATTACAAGAGCAAACAATAAAGGATATCATACCGCTGATTGTTGCTGAACACATTATCACATCAAAAGAAAAATTCTATTAAAATTTCACTATTTTTTCACTATTTTCATTAATTGCAGTGGATATATGTTGTTTTTCAAAACACATAAACTGTAACGTTGTATCAACAAAGCCGCAATAAACAGTTGTTTTGAGCAGCCGATAATACGATATTATGGGCGGTATCGTCTTACGCACCATTAGACAGAAAAAACACCGCAGTTGATACAATCGTATCGACTGCGGTATTGCTTTTTAAACCGAAAATATCTATACTCCGGGCATTTCGGAAGTCAATAATATTAACCGTTCATGTGCCAGACAATATTATTGTTTCGGTCCATTTTGGCGGCAACTACGCCCTCAGCTTCGAATAACTGCTCGGGATCTTCTCTTAAAAGCCAGAGGCGTGTGCTCATAGATGCTGATGACCAATCGTCAAACAGGGTACGCACACTTGTATACTGGCTTCTTTTTTTACCCGAAGCAGCAAAATAATCATAAGACATCTGGTTGCCGTATGTGAAAAAGCCGGGAAATCTACCGTCAATCGGGAATCCTCTTACAGACATCAGTTTGCCGTCGTCACTGTCGACGAAAATAAATACAATCTCGTCAAAGCCTTTGTTGTAGTCATTAAAAGTCCAGAGCAAATCGGGCTGTACCAAAACGTCGCCCCATTTATAATTGCCAAACTTTACAAACATAAACAGACCGCTTTTCATATAGTTAAGGCCTGCGAAGAATTTAATCTCACCGTCACACTGCTCCATATCTTCGCTGTTGAAGCCGCTCCAGTGTACGGTAACGATAATTTTATTGCCGAACATATACGCAGTCTGACCGTCGGGAATCATTTCATTTCTGACGTCCATAAAAAGTCTGCGAGGTTTCCCATCCAGAACGGTATCAGCAATCAGAAGCTTGCCGCCCTGAGGTGTCATTCCCTCTGAGATCATAACGTTGTCGCCAATTTTAAACATTTCCATTTTTTTACCTTCTTTCTTTTTATTTGTTATCTGTTATATGTTTTTTCTTTAACGCCGCAACTACCGCTTCAGCTTCATCCCTGTTTATGCATATTTCGGATGAACTGCTCAGCATTTCGAGCATACGGTCGGCTTTTATCAAAACCACTTCGGATACTTCGGAGCTCTGAAGCTCAAACTGCGGCATATCGCTGTCCATATCCAACGCATAAACCACGTTGATCTCATTATCTTTAAACGGTCTCTGATGGAACACGCTTTCCGAATGAATCCTTTGGGTGAACAGCTCTTCAAGGCGGTCGGCATCAACGGTTATACCCAATTCTTCATTAAGCTCCTTCTGAGCGGTTTCCCTGAAATTGCTGCCGAATTCCACGTGACCCGCAGATGAGGAATCGAGACATCCGGGGAAACTGTCTTTGTTAAGACTTCTGCGCTGAAGCAACACGTAAAGCTCACCGTCTTCCCATTTATACAAATACGTGTGACTTGCACCGTGCAGGACTCCGTTCAAGTGTGCAACGGAACGTAAAACGCCCTCGTTTGTCGGGCTGCCGTCTTCGTCATACACTTGGAGCAATTCGCCGTTATCATAAGGCAAAGCGAGTTTGTCCAATGCATCGCAAACCATGCGCTTCTGGTCAAACGCAAGCTCAACACCGTGTATCGCATCGAGCTCAATGAACTTAAGCTCGTCCATATCATGCACCGAATGCAGATGCCGCTTTATCTCGTCAACACTTCCGTCTATAACAACCGCAAAACACTGTGAGCCGCCGCCGCGAGTGCCGTTGATGCGCTCATCGTGAGAGGAATATATTCCCGTAAAGTACAGCTGACTTTGTAAATCGCCGAGATTTCTGACGGTAATTTTTGCAGGCTCGCAGCTGTTGTCATCCAAGTGTATCTCTATCCCCGTTTCCGCCTCAAAGCATCTGACGGCAGCATCTATCGACGATTCAAATTCCAGAATTCCGCCTCCGGGAATCGCCCACACACCGGGAAAATCAATCTTGCTTTCGTTTCTTTTTCCTATGAGAAGATATTTTTTCGCTTTCTCCTCATCATTAACAATAAAAATAAGATCCACCGTCTGTCTGCCGGGAATAAATTCCTGTCCCTTGCCCTCTGATGCCATTTTGATTTCTTTTGCTATCTGACCCAATACCTCTGATTTTATTTCAGAGGGAACCATTGAATCAAGCAATTCGACCTTGTTATTAAGTATAGCATTTCTTATATCGGTAGCGTGATAAGGAAAATCGCTTGTTTCTTCAGGGTTAATCATTTCGGCATCAAGATGAAGATTCTTTTCCGACATAACGTTCAGTATATCCTCTTTGTTACCTGTGCAGAAATGTGTCACCTGAAATTTTTCGCAAAGCTTCACAACGTCCCCAAACCATTCTTCAAACGTGGGTCTGTCCTGCACAGGAACAAAAACAACGTTTGTCAGACCTTCATTCGCAAAAATAGTTCTTAAGAGTTTTTCTCTTTCAATAGCCGGTATACAGTTTCTTGGCGTGCCGTTTTCGTAGCAAGAGCCGATACCGACAACCAGCTTATCGTATTTCTTTGCATGCTGTATAAGAAACTGTTTATGGCCTTTATGAATGGGCATCCATCTGCCGATAGCCAATACAGTGGTCTGCATAATGCTTTCTCCTTTTGTGAGACAAGTATTTTAATTCATATTATAGCGCTGTATAGTGTTCAAAGCAACAACTTACATTCAAAAAATATTATCTGTAATCGGTATTGTGTTTTTAAGTTATAAACAGTATAATAAAATCAGGTGTATAGTCTTCACCAAAAAGATTCGGAGTGTGAAACTGAATATGGTTAAAAAAAGTTTATTCAAAAGAATAATTGCGGGCATTCTGGTTTCTGCAATGCTGCTGTGCTTATGCGCCTGCGGAAAAGAAAAAATCAAAAACCCTGAGCTTAACTCAGATTTCAAGGAGCGTGTAAATACGTTTTCCTTCTCAGCTCTTCCGTCTGAAACCCTTGCTTTTTCTGAAGAAAGCGCTCAAAAAGTATCGGATTTTCTCGGAGATATGAAAACTGAATATCCTTACGCAGATATGTATGACCTGGAAGAGGTTAAAAAACGCCTCAGCTTTGACGCTTCCGTTGAAAAACATAACTCAAATGCGCTTGATGCCGATAAGCCTCTTACGCCTGACGTTCTGTTTCAGAGCGTCATTGCTAACAACAATGCATATAAGGATGAAGCTCAATTCGACAATGTAATGCCCGATGACGAGTATCTCCTGGAGCTTTGCACCTTTATCGTTAAGATCATCGATATCATGCGCCAGAAATATCCCGATATAGATTGGCAGAGAGTATACTGCAATCTCGGAAACCTGAAAATAGTATACGATACGGGTATGATGAGTTTCGCACAGGTATCCGAAAAAATGGTGCTGTCCATAAGCGAAACCAACGCAAACATCCTTCTGAGGTTGGAAGGCGAGAACACCTTCAGCGACGTTCTTACCCACGAGATTATGCATATCATCCAGATCGGCTGTCTTTGCGAAAATATTGAAAACTGCTCCAGACGTGCAGGTATATCAATAAATTGGAAATATTCTGACAAAAACCTTGCTGACTGGACGTGGATGGTTGAGGGCTCTGCGGAGCGCCATATGTGCAATGTCACAGGCAGCAAGGCAGTAAGCTACCAGTATAAAATTGATTATCTGTGCAGTATGACAATGTCTATACTTCTCCGTGATTCCGTAAAAGCAGATACAATGGAAAATCTTTCTTTCTATGACGATCCCGAGCTGTTATTCGACGCTTTCGGCTGTGAAACCGAGGAAGAGCGCGACGAGCTGCTTAATATGATGATTACCCTTCAGGTGCTTCAGATGCAGCCCACAGGATTTATGGCATACTACAAAGAAAAAACAGGCGTTGACCTGCTTAGTGACGATGAAGCGCTGAATCAGTTCTGCTATTCACTCAAGCCTGCCGCCTGCATTACCCTTGCAAAAGAATTCTACGAAAACCTCATTGTATTTTTACAGCAAAACGAGCTTACATATAACGATCTTTTCTTCCTTATCAACCTTTTTGAAGGTCACCTTAACCAGCACCTGAGATTTGAGGATGAGACAAAAAAAGAAATCAACGAGCCGTTTTTCACGGCTTACAGCGCTATAAGGACCGCTCTGTTCGATGCTCTTGAGCAGGATAACCCCGAGCTGGATATTGATGCACTTTATACAGAATACTCCATCACGGTAGAAGATAAAGAGGTGCTGAACGCAGAGCTCAGTATGCTCCCCGAGGAGAAGCGTGATTTTCTTGCTGAGCGTGCTCAGTGGCAGTACGAGCTTAAAGCTCTGGGCAAAAAAGCACCGCAAAATTATACAGCACAGAAAGAAGGTTGAGCTATGCGCATAACACAGGATTCGGCAGCATACCACAGCATAATCTGGTTTGCCGTTGACGATAACGGTCATATTATTGTTGCCAACAGCAATGAAGGTGCAATACCCGATTTTGTCAGTGAGGATGAAGAAAAAACCGAATTTCTTGCACAAAAGCTCCTCGGCATCAAGGCAGTTGACCGAAACAGAAATCCTCAGCTTTCAGAAAAAAACATTGCTGAAAAAGGCTTTTATTATTTCGCCGTCAGCGACCCTTATGAGGACTCCGTTTACCGTCTGATTGCAAAACCCGGCAAACCTGTCAATTCCGATGAATTTGATGACGGAATCCGTCAGATATTGCTCAATCAAAAAATCGGAATCAACGCTGAAACATCGGTTTCCTTTAAAATTTAATCAAATCAAAAACACCGCAAGTCGGTCATCGTACCAACTGCGGTGTTTTATTTTCGATGTAATTTTACTGACATTCCTTTATTGCATCAAACGCCATCTGCGGGTAGTCCGTCATAATGCAGTCTGCACCGTTTTCGGTCAGATATTTAACGTCCTCGGCATCATTGATTGTCCAGTACTGAACGGCAATGTCATATTTGTGAGCGTAATTGATAACCTTTTTCGTTCCGAGATTGATGATTCCCTTTGCGGCACTGTCACCGTAAGGAATCTGCAATGCAACGTAGGTCGGGTCGAGGTCATTGAGATCCCAGCCCATTCTGCAGAAAACGTAGAAATTCAGAACCTCAAGAATGTTTGCGGAGCGTGAAATATCGGGATAAGTTCTTTCCATATACTTTGAAACGTCCTGCTCATCGGAAGCCCAGATTACTCTGTCCTGCAGG
>JAZQKN010000075.1:0-6050 GCA_045542175.1 Acutalibacteraceae bacterium
CATGGCTACGATCCGACTTGTATTGCCTCTTACGCAAGCATTACAAACCATTGGTTACCCATCATTATCAGCAATTTCCGCAAAGACTTTCCGAACGTACATTTTGAAATCAACGTCGGCAATCTTGACGAAATCTGTCACCTTGTTTCAAACAGTGAAATCGACCTCGGCTTTACAAGCAAGCAGGATATTCTTCACGGAGACTGGATTCACTTGCAGAACGACAGGCTTATGGCTGTTCTTCCGCCTGACTTCAGAACAGAAGGCGATACAGTTCCTGTTTCTATTTTTAACAATAAACAGTTTTTTATGCCTACTTACGGTTTTGACTATGACATTATGAAAGCTCTTAAACGCAACAATGTCAGCCCGACAATCAACCGTACATCTCTTGATGACGCAACGATTGTTTCAATGGTAAGTCACGGTCTCGGATACACGATTCTGCCCGAGCTTGTTCTCAAGGGAATGGGCGGTTCATTTATCGCAAAGCCTATTGAGCCTTACTCATACCGTGAGCTTGGAATCCTCATAAAATCCAAAAACACACTCTCACCTACCGCGCATAAATTTATCAACTATTGCAAGCAATCAATAAAATAAGTCTGCATTATTATTTAAAGCTATTGAAAACGCTATTTCTTAATGTTAGAATGAGTTAAAATCAACCCAAAGGAGAATTTGCATGACAAAAAATGAAGCAAAAATCAAAGCAAAAGAACTTGTCTCAAAAATGACTGTTGAAGAGAAAATCTCTCAGCTTCTTTATACATCCGCACCGATTGAAAGACTCGGCATAAAGGCATACAACTGGTGGAACGAGGGTTCACACGGTGTTGCACGTTCAGGAACAGCAACCGTCTTCCCTCACGCAATCGCTATGGCTGCCACATTTGACCCGAAGCTCGTTAACACAATTGCTGATGCTATCTCAACCGAGGGCAGAGTTAAATATAATCAGCACGTAAAATACGGCGACTTTGACATTTTCAAAGGTATAACATTCTGGGCACCGAACATCAATATTTTCCGCGATCCCCGTTGGGGCAGAGGTCAGGAAACTTTCGGAGAAGACCCGTTTCTTACAGCCGAGCTTGGTGTTTCATTCGTCAAGGGTATTCAGGGCGAGGGCGAATTCTACAAAGCAACCGCCTGCTCAAAGCACTATGCTGTTCATTCCGGACCCGAGAAAGACCGCCACGGCTTTGATGCAATAGCTTCAATGCACGACATGTACGAAACATATCTTCCGGCATTTGAAAAAACCGTCAAGGCAGGTGTTGCAGGCGTTATGGGTGCTTATAACCGTACCAACGGACATCCCTGCTGCGCTCACCCCTACCTTCTTAAAGAGGTTCTCCGTAAAGATTGGAACTTTGACGGCTATGTTGTTTCTGACTGCGGTGCATTGAATGATATCTATGAGCATCATAAATACGTAAACACAAAGGCTGAGGCTGCAGCTGTTTCTCTTAAACACACCTGCGACCTCAACTGCGGTGAAATTTATCAGCACCTTATAGATGCTTACGAAGAAGACCTCATCACAGAAGAAGATATCACTGCAGCAGCAGAAAGACTTTATACGATTCGTTTCCTTCTCGGTGAATTTGAAGAAACAAGACCTTATTCCGATATCAGCTACGATAAGCTTGACTGTAAGGAACACAGAGAGCTTAACCTTAAGGTAGCTCAGGAAAGCATCGTCCTTCTTCATAACAAGGATAATTTCCTTCCTCTTGATAAAAACATTCAGAAGAGAATTGCAGTTGTAGGTCCGAACTCAATGTCCGTTACAGCTCTCGAAGGAAACTATAACGCTTATGCTTCGGAATACATAACCGTTGCCGACGGTATGCGCAGAGTCTTCAAGGATTCTCACATCACCGTTGAAAAAGGAACAAACTACTGCATTGAAAGGCAAAACGATTGGAGCGGATTCGGTAACCTCATCAGCGACGGTGTTGCCGCTGCAGCTCAGGCTGATATTACAGTTCTCGCTCTCGGACTTGACTGCTCAATCGAAGGTGAAGATACGGGCTTCGATAACGATTACACAGCCTGTGGTGACAAAAAGTACGTTACCCTCCCCGCAACCCAGCAGAAGCTTGCAGAGGCTGTCTGCGATGAATGCGAAAATGTTATCGTTGTTCTTATGTGCGGTAGCTCAATCGACGTCGGCGAAAAAGTAAGAAGCAAGGCAAAGGCAATTCTTCACGCATGGTATCCCGGTTCAACGGGCGGTCTGGCAATTGCAAACCTCATTGCAGGTGAATTCTCACCCTGTGGCAAATTGCCCGTTACAATTTACAATGAGAACCACGACCTTCCAAGCTTCCTTGATTATAATATGCAGGGCAAAACTTACCGTTACATCAAAGGAGATGCTCTTTATCCCTTCGGCTACGGTCTTTCTTATACGAGTTTTGCTTACAGCAACGCAAAAATTCTTGAAAACAACGCAGATAACGTAAAGGTAAGTGTCGAAGTTACAAACACGGGCAATTTCAAGGGACTTGAAAAAGCTCAGGTTTACGCAAAATTCACAGACAGCAGAACATACACTCCGCACTTCCAGCTTTGCGGCATCAATTCTGTTGAAATCGATAAAGGCGAAACCGCAACAGTAACCTTTGATATCGACACTTACTGGCTCAAGGCCGTCAACGAAAACGGAGAGAGAATCACTCCTGACGGAGAACTGAAGCTCTTCATCGGCGGACATCAGCCCGATGCTGTCAGCAATAAACTCCTCGGTTACGAGTGTATTGAAATTAATCTTAAATAAAACATAATCCAAAAACCAAGCTTTCTGAAAAGCTTGGTTTTTTCATTATTATAAAGGTTTGTTTTACCTTTCCCTGATGCACAGTGTTATTATATATGATACCTAAAACATTGTACTAATAATATTGATTGTTTAAATTTTGTGTGATATAATAACCAATTAAAGGGACAGAGAGTAAAAAGGAGTAGATTATTTTGAAAAGATTTGATATTAGACTGATATTCAATATCTCAGCGGCCATCATTGTTGTTTATCTTTTAACGCAATACTGGCCCAATATTTCCAGTGGAGTCGAAGGTGTTATTTCCGCAGCATCCCCAATAATTTTCGGCTTTATTGTCGCTTATCCCATCAATATTCTTATGAGTTTTTACGAAAGACTTTTCTTTCCCAACTCTTCAAATCAGGTCATCATCAAAGCAAGGAAACCCGTTTGCCTTCTTGCAGCGCTTGCTTCTATCGTCGGAATTGTTGCAGCAATCATCGTTATCGTTGCACCGCAGTTTGTTGATTGTATCAAAATGCTCTTTGCAAAAATTCCTCCGACAGTTGATTTCGTCGTGCAGAAATTCAACGAAAACAAATTCCTTTCAGAGAATGTTGTCGGCGCAATCAGCAAAATCGACTGGCAGTCTAAAATCGCCGATATGTCCGATAAAATCGCTGTCGGTATCGGTGACACAGTAAACTTCGCATTTCTTGCTATTACATCCGTCTTCAAAACTATCGCAAACATCGTTATCACTCTCATTATTTCTGTTTACGTACTTTTGGAAAGAGACAGACTTATCCGTCAGGTTAAAAAGATCGGTTCTACATACCTTCCCGAAAAGATCTATAAAAAATCATATCAGGTTCTTTCAACTCTCAATGATTCTTTCCACCGTTTCATCGTAGGACAGTGCCTTGAAGCCGTAATCCTCGGTATCCTTTGCACTATCGGTATGCTTATTCTTCAGATTCCGTATGCCCCGATGATTGGTGCTCTTATGGGATTCACCGCAATTATTCCTATCTTTGGCGGACTTATCGGTGCAGGTATCGGCGCTTTCCTTATCCTTATGGATTCTCCGATCAAATCTTTGATTTTCATTATTTTCGTTATCGTTCTTCAGCAGATTGAAGGCAACCTTATTTATCCCAAGGTCGTCGGCACTTCAACAGGCCTTCCCGGTCTCTGGGTTCTTGCCGCAGTTACGATTGGTGGTGCCGTATCGGGTATCCTTGGCATGCTTATCGCAGTTCCCATCGCTGCGACTATCTACAAGCTCGTCCGCGAAGACATTGACAATCCCAACAAAAAGAATCCCTGGGATTTCATTTCCGTTCCGGACAAATATAACGGCAACAGTGAAAAGGAACAGTAATATATGAATAAATTTTCCAAAACTTTACAGCTATTTATCACCTTTCTTAAAATCGGCGCATTCACCTTTGGCGGTGGTTATGCGATGATTCCGATTATTCAGAAAGAAATCGTTGAAAAGAAAAAATGGATAACCGATGACGATATTCTTGAAATCATCGCTATCGCTGAGTCAACACCCGGTCCGATTGCAATCAACTCCGCAACATTCGTCGGTTACCGCGTTGCAGGATTTTGGGGTGCTTTCTTCGCAACAACAGGTGTCGTTCTCCCCTCTTTTGTTATTATTCTCGCTATTTCTTTTGTATTGAGAGAGTTCAGGGAAAACAAAGCTGTGCAGTATGCTTTCAACGGCATCCGTGCAGGCGTTCTTGCTCTTCTTATCAAGGCGCTCGTCGGAATGTATAAGAAAGCTCCGAAAAATCTCGTTTCGTATATCGTTATCATCGCTTCATTTATAATAACAGCCTTCTTTGAGATAAACGTTCTTTTCGTTATCATCGGCTGTGCAGTATTCGGTCTTGTCACCTCCGCAATTGCAAAAAGGAGGTCTGAAAGATGAATGTTTTTCTTAATCTTTTCCTCACCTTTTTTAAAATCGGTGCATTCACTTTCGGCGGTGGTTACGCAATGCTTCCCCTCATGCAGGAAGAAGTTGTAAAACACGGTTGGATGCCGCTTTCTGACGTTGTCAATTTCATCGCTGTCAGCGAAAGTACGCCCGGACCGTTTGCTATCAATATGTCAACATATGTCGGTTCAGAAGTCGGCGGCGCATACGGACCTCTCGGTTCTCTTTTCGGCTCATTCTGCGCAACGCTCGGTGTTGTTCTCCCTTCTTTTGTTATCATCCTTATCGTTGCAAAGTTTTTTGAGAAATTCAAAAACAGTTTTGCCGTCAAGGGATGTATGACAGGTCTCAAGCCTGCAGTAGTCGGACTTATCGGCTCTGCAATCATTTCTGTTGCATTGACAGTTTTTCTCCCTGCAGGCGTTTCAATTGCAGGACTTATGGCTGCTTTCAGGTCATTGGAAACCTACTGTTATCTTGCGATTTTTGCAATGTGTACTATCCTCGCATTCAAAAAAGTTCATCCGATTATAATAATCATCTTTTCAGCCGTACTTGGAATCGTAATAGGATATGTTTTATAAAAATGGAATTTAAGCTGTAAGGAGGTCAACAGCATGAATAATGCTCCCAGAAAAATCTGCACTTATTGCGGAAATTATCTTGCGCCCGATCAGGCTGTTTGCCCCAATTGCGGCGAAGTTTCAACCAAAGCCATCCCTTTTTCAGATACGACTCAAGCTCCCTACACCGTTTCAAGACCGCCTTACACCACGACACAAGCACCCACAACCGTTATACCGTCTTATACCAGAACTCAGGCCGGTTTAAACAGACAGAGACAGCCTTTTGACACCGTACAGGACCCCGTTACGGCAATGAAGTATCCTAAAAATAATACTCCGTTCACAGGGCCTTCGCAGCCAACCTCTTCTTACCCGAACCCTTCATATACAGCATCTTCTTATTCTTCACCGTATATGGGTTCAAACGCATCCGTTGGGGCAAAGCCACAAAGCGACAATACAGCTAAAATCATTATCGGTTGCGTTACTGCTTTTATTGTACTCATTATTATAATAGTTGCTTTCAGTGGTGTTTTTGATTCTTTGAAAGGACCTAATCTCTCTTCCATTTATACAGAACATTGCGAACCTGAGTGGGCAGATTTGGAGGACGGCGGAGACTGCCTTAAAATCGATTCAAACCCAAACGATACCTACGATTCTCCTTTTGTTTATATAGATGCTTACGATGCAGTTGAGAAGATTAACGAAGATTTGGGAATTCCCAGCTACGTCTGGAAGGATATGGAAAGAACCAGA
>JAZQKN010000076.1:0-36595 GCA_045542175.1 Acutalibacteraceae bacterium
CAAGCGGTCTTAGGAAGACAATTAAACTCACCAACTCCTTGGCTCACAGAACGACATGGCTACGATCCGACTTAATTTAGCAGGTCAGCGAAATTTGTTGACCTGCTAATTAAAATATTTGTGTTTTATTGTGAGGAGGCGTTGTTTATGCTGATAAAATATTGCAATAATTGTAACGATAATCCGTATACGACCAAGGTTGAGATGACGGTGTGTCCGATATGTTCGTCAACGTTGAGAATAGAGTCTGCCGATGAGGAAAGTTTAAGGAATCGTCCTACACTTCCCGATTCTCCCGAACGCCGCTTTGAAGACAGTCACTTCAATTTTACTCCCGTTGCAACACCGACAAATAAGGAAAAAGAAGGTTTATATGTTCCTCCCGCAAAAGGGAATGGGACAATCGTTAAATCTTTTGAAAAAGACAAAAATTCATATGTTGAAATCAAAACCAATTCTGAAACGATTTGCGGCAAAGTTTCACAATACAGCAGCACAGGTAAAGAAGACGGTGAATATAGAAGATTATTGCCGGTAAAAATATACCAGGCCCTTGTGTACAGACAAAGATTGGAAGATGTGTTGCATAGGTTTACTGTTCGAGTTGAACACGGAAAAGATGCTTTGGGTTATCAACAGTATACGGATATCCCTGTAAACGTTCACGGCACGATATCCGGAGGATTGCAGCTAACGGATAATTCTGTGGTGGAAGTTCATGGGAAGTATAATAAAGACGGCGTTTTAATGGCAGACAGCATTTGTGTGATTAATAACGGACACGAAAGCAAAATCGGATTCCAACGCTCGGTTAAAGCTATTACATACGGTATTTTAACGGCTGTTATGTTGCTGTTTGTTTGTTTTGTAGCTGCAACTTCAAACGGAAACTTTTTAGCCAATATAAAAGAGTTCTGTACTGTTTGGCTTGTGATGGCTATAATACTAACAGTTCTGTATCTGATAACAAGTCTGACAAAGATCGGTTTACTGACAAGAATGTTTTCAAACAAGAAACAGTCATTCCCTATATTCGGGATACTGTTGATATCGTTGGCGCTGGCATTTTTGTTTGTAAGTGCTTTCGGTTCGTTTACGGGTTTTGGCTCTTTTTTGTCAGGCTGGATTTATTCGTTGATTCCTATTATAATAATAATAGTTGCAATATTTTTTGTCATAAAAAGTTTATTTTAAAGGAAAAAACAAACTATGAAAAGAATAGATTTTGAGGAAAACAGTAAAGGTATTGTAATGAAATACAAAAACATGCTTGATGCTATGAATTCAAGTGTGGTGAATGATACAATATCGTATGATCAAACGCTCAATTCCTATGCGTTTTTTAAAATAACAGAAATAAGTAAGTTATGGGAATTGCAAGAAAGACCGTTGTGGGATATATTAACGGAAGTTTTTATAAGTCTGCATTCTCAGAATGCAGATGTATCTACTGTTTTTAACTGTGACGGAAATAAAATAGATGTATTTATAGGAGGACCGTTTCAGTTTACTGAAGCTGTAAAAAATACTTATTCTGCAATAATGCCTCAAATTCAGTTTACAGTGAATAAACATTCCAACGAAGAAGTATTTACGGCAGAGTCTGTTTTGGATTGTCAGAAATGGAACAATGGCGGTTTCATAAAGGGAAATCCCACCGGATGTGAAAGTTTTGTTTTTTCAGATCAGTTGGAAAAAGTAATAAGAGGAATGAAGAACAAAAAGTGGCAGATTTCCGTTTTTGCACATCCTGTAAATAAAGCAGAGTCCATCAACAGACAGCATATGTGGTTAACTAATGCAACTGAATGCAGTGAGCTTTCGGATGTAACATATACGGACAGCGATAATTTGGAAACAACATCTTATAAGAAAAGCTATTTTCATAGCGAGCAGTACAGTAAAAAAGTTGAAGCGTTTGTTAATAAATCAGAAGAAAGTGTTGCAGAAGGAGAGTGGCTCACAACAATAAATTTTGCAACTACAAATTATGAAAATGCAAAACTTCTCGGAGCACTTCTGTCTTCTGCTTATTTCGGAGAAGAATCACAGCCTGAACCTGTACACCCGCTTTATTATCCCGAGAATTCTTTCGGCAGACTGATAAATGCAAATCTGTACACACACAGAAGTTTCTGCGATGAAGATTATCCGCTTTACGGCACTTTTCTCAGCAGCAAAGAATTGGCTGTTTATTCAACGCCGCCAGTTGTTGATACGGCGGGTTTCAGCGTAAAGGACTATGTTGCTTTTGACGTTAACAGAAACGCTCACGGAGATACTTCTATAGGACAAATACTTGAAAACGGAGAACCTTCGAATAATGATTACTTAATTGATTTGAATGAGTTTAACAGACACTGTCTGGTGATAGGTTTGACGGGTTCAGGTAAGACCAACACCATAAAAAGCTTAATATGCAGTGCCGGAAAGAATAACGGTTCAAAAAAACCGTTTATGATTATTGAACCGGCAAAAAAAGAGTATTGGGAATTATATAAGCTTGGATTTGATGATTTAAAAATATATAGTGTGGGTTCCAACGAACCCAATTCAAGCAGATTATGTATTAATCCTTTTGAGAGAGTAACATATAAGGATTGCAACGGGAATTTAAAGTCTGTTTCAATTCAAACACACATCGATTTTGTATATGCGGCATTTAAGGCAAGCTTTATTATGTATACCCCGATGCCTTATGTACTTGAGAAAGCTATATACAGCATATATGAAGATTGCGGATGGGATATTGATAAAAACATTAACCGTAACGGTGTGGAAATTTATCCTACAATTGAAGATTTGTATTTTAAAATTCCGCAAATTGTTACTGAAATGGGATATGATACAAAGATGCGCAATGACCTTATCGGTTCGTTGCAGGCACGCATTAATTCATTAAGAATAGGCAGTAAAGGATCAGCTTTGAACGTAGCCAAATCTTTCCCCATGGAACATTTGCTTGAAAGCAATACGATTATCGAAATTGAAGATATTGGTGACGATGACGTAAAAGCCTTTATTATCAGCCTTTTGCTTATCAAAATTTTGGAATACAGACGTCAGCAAGAAGACTGTCAGTTAGAAATCAGACACCTTTTGTTTATTGAAGAAGCCCACAGACTACTGAAAAATGTTCAAAGCGGTACCGGAGAAAATGCCGATCCTCGAGGAGCAGCTGTTGAATTTTTCTGTAATATGCTTGCGGAAATGCGCAGCAAAGGACAAGGCTTTGTTGTTGCTGATCAGATCCCGTCTAAATTAGCCCCTGATTTAATTAAAAACACCAACCTTAAAATAGTTCACAGAACCGTTGCAGAGGATGAAAGAGTTTTAATGGGCGGAGCTATGAATATGACAGAGGAACAAACAGAAGCACTTTCTGTTCTTAAGCAAGGTGTAGCGGCGGTTTATTCCGAAGGCGATAACAGACCAAAATTGGTGAAACCTAAATATGCCGGTGCTTTTTCTGTTGAGGACAGGAAACACGTTTCAAGGCAATCTGTGCTCAGTGCAACAAAAAAGAATTGCATTGATATCGGTGATAACAGAGGTTATGAAGTTTTAACAAACAAGAGAAGCGGGATTTGCCGTGCTTGCAAGTGTTATTGCGAACATAAGCCTGAAGAAGTTTTATACGGATTAAATAATCCGAATATTTTTATTAGGTTTGCTAACAGCATAAACCCGTTGATAATAAATACCTGTAGAATTTGCGACGTCAGCCGTTGCTTGGATAATTTCATTACAGGTAACCCCCAGATCAAAGAAAATAAAGAGTTTGTTGCGAAAAATTGCTTAATGAATTGTTTATTACAACAGTGGGATTTAAAAACAAAAGACAAGAAACTCAATGACAGAATCGAGCGTGTATACATTAACGAAGTTATTCAAAAATAAGGAGGTTTGCAATAATGTGTTCAGATAGCGGATCAGATGCATCGGTAAGCAGCGAAGCATCAGAATCAACAGCGGAATCAACAACAGAGGCCAATGATTATGCATCGGAATTGTACGATGGCGGTGATACTTCTGAAACTGGCGATTCGTCTGAAGATTTGGTAGAAGGTACTGATAAACAATCTGAAAACGAGCTTTGTGAAAATGAAGCGGAAGAAACCGAAGCGGCTGAAAACGAAGGTTCGCAAGAAACAGAAACCGCCGAAGAAACTACCGAGGAGACAGAGGAAACGGCTGAAGAAGCTGATTCTGAGCAAATCAGAGCAGAAATAAATGAAAAAAGCAATTATTCTGATGAAGTGAACGAAAAAATCTCATCTGTTGAAGAGCTTGAAGTGTATCAAAAGGCGAATCTTAGAGAGGAAACGGTTGACGGCAGACCCTGTCTTGTCAGAGATGATATTGATATGGATTATATTAATCCTAAAGATGGTAAGACCAACAGGGAATTAATGGAGATGGGAAGAGCTCCGTATGATGCTAAAACCGGTGAAAGAATCGAACTTCATCATATTGGTCAGGATTATGATTCTCCTTTAGCAGAACTTACGGAAGATACCGAACACGAAGATTATTATTCTACTCTGCATACCAAAGAAGGGGAGAGCTGGAGAAATGACTCCAAGAAGGAAAATCACTACAACAACACTCAAAGACCCAATCATTGGAAAGCAAGAGCAAAGGGAGGTTAATTTTAAATGACACTTGTTGAATTTATTAACAATAATGACGTCGACTATACGTTTAACAGAATACCTGAAGAAAAAATTGATGAACTTGAGAGTAAAATCGGCGTATCCTTTGGAGAACAACTGAAGAAATATGTTCTTGAATACGGTTATTTAGGTTACAAACACATTGAATTGTTTGGAGTGAATAATTCTGAGGTTACGAATTCGGATATGATCAAAAAAACCTTACGGCTTCATACGCGTTTTGAAAAGACAAAAGATTTAATTGCGGTTGAAGATCAGGGCGACGGTGATTATTATTTGGTTGATTCCGATGATCGGATTTATAGATTTATTGCACCGAACAACGAGCTTATTCCAATGAATATAGATTTATTTGAATATATTCTGAAACGTTTTTGTGCGGCAAATTAAGGAGGGGTTAATATGGCAGATGCAGGTGATGCAGCTTCTTCGGCAAGAGGTTTTGATGCCGGTGGAGAAAGCACTTCTGAAGGCTTTGAATCAGCAGAAACGGAATTATGCACAAGCGAAGCTGAAACAGAGCTATATGATCCCGGATACGACCCAAGTGAATATGAGCAGGAGTTAACCGATTTTTCGTTCGAGGCGAGGGATCCGGAATCTTACGCCAAAGAAACTGAAGCTCCTAAATACAATGATAAAGGTGAACCGGTTGAAGATGTTCCTCTTTATAGAAACGACTATTTGGATTATAATGATCCTGAATATCTGGAAAACGGTACACACAGAGTCAACTGGCCTGAAAACGGTGGCTTTGAGGGAGAGGCAACGGAAACGGTATTAACCGAAAACACAATCATTGCCAGATATGGTTCAGAGTACGGCCGCTATGCTACTGACGTGGGAACACAACCGACGGAATTATCGCTTCCGTATGATACAGATACGATAGAATATCACGAATATCGTGTGTGCGGTGAAGTAACTTGCCTGAGCGGTAAAATAAGCTCTGCATTTGACGTTGAAGGCGGAGGAAAGCAATATGCTTTCGGCAAGTCTTTTGCCGAAATGGTCAGTGACGGAACGTTGGAGCGAATAAAATAAAAGTAGGTTGTTTAAAAAATGACTATAGTTGAGTTTTTTGACGGTGTATCAATAGATAATATGGCCAGTTGTTTGGCAATTAAACCGGACAAAATTATTTTTATCGGCGAAAACAAACCGATGAAAAAACAGGAAGATGCGTATAACAGGTTTATAAATTCATACGGTATTGAAGTTAAATTCGATTATAAGCCGATAAACAAAAACAGCGTTGAACAGATAGTTTCTGTTTTATCTGAAATTGCCGAAAGTGAAGATAACTGTGCTTTTGACCTTACCGGCGGCGAAGACTTGGTCTTGGTTGCAATGGGTATTGTTTTCGAAAGATACAGGAACTCCGGCAGGATTCAGATGCACAGATTCAATATCAGAACAGGTGCGATTTACGATTGCGACAGTGACGGTCTGTTACCGAATGCAGAACAGCCTAAGCTTTCCGTTAAGGACAATATTATGCTATACGGAGGATGTATTGTTTCTTATAATGGCGAAAAAGGCACATATGATTGGGCTTTTGACGATGATTTTGAATCGGATTTAAGAAAAATGTGGGACATATGCAAAATAAACCCGGGTTTATGGAATTCGCAAACAGGAACATTATCTTTTATGGCAGAAACAAGCGGTTCAGAGGAAGAACAGTTAAGCATCAGGGCAGATAAGCACCGCGTCAGAGAATTGATGGCAAATCAAAACCGTAAGTACGTATGGGTTCCGGGTATGGTGAAAACCTTATATAAGCAAGGACTTATTACCGAACTGGATGATTCGGAAGAAGCTGTTTCTTTCTCCTTTAAAAATGAACAGGTGAAAATGTGCTTGACCAAAGAAGGTACTTTATTGGAGTTGATTGTTTTGCTTTACGCTAAATCAGCAAAAGAGAAAGACGGCTCATTGAAGTATAACGATGCGGTTAACGGTGCTTATATAGATTGGGATTCAACACTTCACGATATTACCGATGAAGAAAAGGATACGGAAAATGAAATTGACGTCGTCTTGATGAAAGGTCTGGTTCCGATATTCATTTCCTGCAAAAACGGATATGTTGATGAAACCGAACTTTACAAGTTGAACACCGTTGCAGAAAGGTTTGGCGGACCCTATGCTCAAAAAGTGCTTGTTGCATCTTACTACGGAAAAAACAGCGTGGAAGGTCATAAATATTTTGTTCAGCGGGCAAATGATATGAAAATACAGCTGATAGAAAGTGTGCATGAGCTTTCAGAAGAGGCGTTTGCAAAGAAAATCAAGAATATTCTTTGCTGATTTAATGTGATCAAAGAAAAAACGCATCGTATTCGTTTTTGATATGATTGACACTCAATCATTATATGTGATATAATAATTATATTATTAACGAAAAAGATGTGATACCTTATGCCGTACGACGAAAGCAAATTATACCTTGACTTGGTTAATGACATTTGCGGAAAAGAATATCCTGACTATTATAATCTGATAGTATTTGTACATAATTTATTAAGCAAAAAAGTCGAAAAATGGTGTTATAACGATTCGTTTTTGCGAGGCGGGTTGCATAATGAAGACATTATGCAAGAAATACAAATAAGAATAATTAAAAAGTGTGAAGATTATTTCTTCAAACCTGTTAACGGAAAAACCGACAAAACTTGTGAAGAGTTCAAAGCCTGGTGCACCAGAGTAGCAAAGAACTATTTCATCTCGTATTGTGTCAAACAGAAGAACAGGAAAGAAGTTGAATTAGACTTATCAATAAAATTTGATGAGCCGGGTTCATCCAAAGACGATTCGTTTACAGAGCACGAAAAAAAGGATGCTGACAGAAAAGATTTACAAGACTGTTTTGAGATTGTGTTTGATTTAAAGTCAAGCCCGCATATTATTCTGACATGGCTTTCTGTTTCGCTGTTTATGGTAGAATATGATTTAAGCAGAATCAAGTCTACTCATATAATAGTGAAATACTTCAGTGAGCTTACGCTACGTCAAATGTTTATTATTGTTATTGATTTAATAACCAAGATTGATTGGCTTCAGATTGATAATGAAAAAGCAGAAAAACAAGCCCTGAAACTTGAAAAAATCAATAAAGATACAGGTAAAATAACAGGGGATATGAAATACTCTGATTTTTATATGAGTAAAGGTCCTGAAATGTCTGTCAGCGATTGGGTAAACAGAATTAATTCTCAAATTAAAAAACGTAGGAATGTTGATTGATAATCGGCATAAAGGTGGAAATTTTTTTGAAACATTTAAGCATAGAAGAAATTATTAAATATGTTACAGCTAACAAGGTTGATAAAGAAACCTTGGATTTGTTATCAAAAGTGAACGGTCATATCAGAAATTGTCCGTCGTGCAAAGAAAAAGTTGTTGCATATGAAACTGTAAATGATGAATTTAAAAAAGAAACAGTTGAAAACGGTTTAGAATTAAATCATATCGATGATTTAATTGAAATAGAAAAAAGCATTAATAACGAACGTTAGTAATGTATTACAACAGGAGGTTATCATAATGGCAGAAGTAAACATGGTTAAAGCAAAGGAAACATATGCGATTTTATGCAGAATGTTGGACAACAAAGGTTGGCATTACGAAAAGATAGAGGATGATTTAGTTATTAAATCGGGCGTTAAAGGCGATGATCTTCCTATCAAATTCATTATGAGAGTTAATCCCAGAAATGAAGTAGTATCCTTTATTTCGTGGATGCCTTTCAACGTTGACGAAGAGAAGAGAATAGATATGGCTCTTGCTGTTTGTATAGCAAATTACGGCTTGGTAGACGGTTCGTTTGACTATGATTTGTCAGATGGCTCAATTCTGTTCAGACTCACTTCAAGCTATAAAGATACTGTTTTAAGCGAATCGTTATTAGAATATATGCTTATGGTTGCAGCATCTACAGTTGACGAATACAATGATAAATTCTTTATGATCACCAAGGGAATGCTGAGTATTCAGCAGTTTATGGAATCTGAACAGAATTCCTGATGATTACAGTAACGGTTGACTGATGTAAAACGAAACAGGCGGTTGTTTAAAACAACCGCCTGCTTTATTTTTTAGAATTCCGATTAAATTGATTGACAAGAGTGTTTGAAGCTAAAAGACTTCCTTATACAAACTCGGTTTTATTAGGTGAAATAACCTGAATCGTCTTTGATTATTTGAATGTATTTTTCACAATCGCATTCGGGATATTCAAATTTTTCAGGTGTGTGTTCTTCAAAAAGCACTTCATCAGTCGTTGCGAAATAGTTATAGCGTATATCCTGCTCACGTTCCCAGTGTTCAATATCATTCCATGTTAAGTCAAACCAATAGTATTCTCCGTCAATGTTGACTATATTCCAGGCGTGATACCCCTCGGTAGTATCTCCGGTTACATATGCGCATTCATATCCGAGACGCTGGATAATAACCTGAAACGCAGAAGAGTAGCCTGCGCACACGCAAGATCCGTTAACAATTCCGCCATAGCCTGAGTAAGCGTAATCGCTTTCAACTGACCAGTTTCCGTCATCATTATCTTCTGCCGCTTCAAAGTTGTATACGATGGAATCAGCGAGATAATCGTGAACATACCTGATTTTTTCGTAATCAGAATCATATTGGCTTGCGCAAGCAACAATATAATCAATTCTATTGAAGTATGCTGAAATCAACTCGTCTTTTTTTGAGGTGAGAGACCAGAATTTTCTGGTTCCTACAGTAATTTTTAACGCTTTGCCTGAATGACTGTATGAATATCCTCTGTTAAACCAAAAGAACTCAGGGTGATCATAAACAAAAGCATATACTGCGTCATCAATTTGATTTTCATAATTTTCCTTGAATTCTTCTTTGCTGATGCCTTTTACGGTAAACTGTTCGGTTCCTCTATAAGCTTGATCTAAGAACGCATTGTAGATCTCTTTACCGTAATCATCGAGTTGCTTGTAGTGATAACAAACAGACAAATCTGCAGTATGTTCTTTCACCTCATCAGTAAGGCGATACTTCGGCATATATGTGTTGCAGATAACTGCGATAATAAATATCACGGATACCACTAAAGCAATGTTATTCAGCCAAAGACCCCAATTGATACCCGATGTTTTTTTTGCGGATGCAGGTGTTGTATTATCGGTGGATATCTCTTTGTGAATAATTGTCGTATCTGAACCGCTTTTTGCAGATGAGAAAGATTTGTTATCACGGCTTTCAAGAGTTGTCGGATTGCTGTTCTCTATTACTACTTTAAAAGTGTTTTTGTTTTGAAAATTATCCATATGATTTTTTCCTTCTGTCAATTTCCGTTTAACTGATTACCGTATTTTTTGTTAATAAGCGAGGAAACCGTCTTGTTGTCTAATGAGTCGGCAGATGAAACCTTATGAATACAAACAAAACTTATTACAAATAAAGCAATAATCAGAATATAAAAAACAGCTTTTGATATATCTGCCTGACTGTATTCGGCAAATCTGAATAAGCCTCGGGTAATGAACGGTACAACAGCACTTAGAACTAAAAACGGTGTATAAACAAAGGGCTTTGTAACGGTTATTTTTCCTTCTTTTTCAAGATCTTTTTCAGCTTTTGCGGCAAGAGAGAAGGTGTGCCAAAGCGTATAAAATACTCCCATAAATACGCCGACTACCATATGGATAGGGGTTGTGGTTGTTGTTCTGATAAGCAACATATCCCATCCGTTCATCCAAGCAAATCTGACGTTATCAAACATTGCGAATCCGAGAGAAACAAAAACTCCGTAAATAAGGCCGTCAAAAAGACTGTTGAAATTCTTGCTTTTACGGGTTATGAGAAGCAGTAAAACCCATTTTACCGCAGTTTCAATCAAACCAACAACAACAAACGAAACAATGAGATTGTAGGAAACAGCTGAAGCTGATGACGTGAATTGCATTATACCGTTGGTGTCGATCTGAAAATAATCCGAAAAAGCATTACCGAGTATTTTTTGAAGAATGCTTTCAATGTACATTACAGGCAGAGAAAGGATGCCTGAGGCACAAAAAAGAAGCGCAAGTAAGCCTAACGGTTCTTTTTCGGCACGGTCTTTGTGATACGTATAAATACATAAAATAACAGATGCTGTTGAAGCGATCAAGGTTATTTCGGGTGTTATATGGCTCATATCAGCGTTCTCCTTTTTGGTGGTAAGTATGAATAAAATTATATGACTTATATAAATTTTTGTCAATGTAAAGTAATTTCAGGACGGATACAGGCAGTGTGTTTTTCTTCTGTTAAGATTGATTTGTTATTGTGTAGCGTTTGAATTCACAAATCTCAAATTACAGCTTATGTTTTGATACCTTAAAGTCTTGACAAAAATGAAGAGCGTGATATAATAATCTAAAATTAATATTATTATTAAAGGAACCAGCTGTCTGTAGAGGATGTTGGTTCCTTTATGCTTTTTTTGAATTAAAGCACATTAATTATAAAGGAGACTGCGTTATGGAAATTCAACTTCAGGAACTTATTGAGCAGATTAAAAAAGACGGTGTGGATGCGGCGGAATCTCAGGCTGAAGCTATAATTCTGTCTGCGAAAGCCGAAGCCGAAAAAATTGTTTCCGAGGCTAAGGCTCAGGTTGATAAGATGATTGCTGATGCAAAAATCGAAAACGCAAAAACCGTAAAATCGGGCGAAGATGCTATTCGTCAGGCAGGCCGTAATCTGCTTATATCTTTCAGAGAGAGCGTAGCAAGAGAGCTTAAGGCTGTTGTCGGTGATAACGTCAATGCCGTTTATTCATCGGATGATTTTTCAAAGCTCATTATCAATGCGGTTGAATGCTGGGCAAGTAAGCCTGAAGCTGAAGAAGTATCCTTGATATTAAACAGCAATGACCTTTCAAAGCTTGAGGATGTAGTTCTCGCGGAGCTTAAAGCAAAGATGCTCAGCGGTGTTACATTAAAAGCAAACGATAATTTTGACGGCGGTTTCCGAATTGCGGTAAATAACGGTGCGGTTTATTATGATTATTCAGTTGATGCTGTTACCGATATGCTTTCAAATTATCTCAGTCCCAAAGTAACCGCACTTCTGAAAGAGGCTGAATAATTATGGCTGAATATTATCTTATATCTCAATTACCGTCACTTGACGGAATTAATGAAAATACGCCTCTTCCGATAACGTCGGAGAGATTTGCAGAGCTTTGTCGGAGATTCCTCAGCAAAAAGGCACAGGCTGAATTTGAAAAACTGACACTTGTACCGCCACGCAATTCTGAAAAATCATCATCTTTGATTGAAAAATGGAATGACGGTGAACGTAACCTTCGTCTGGCGTTGGCAAAGCTTCGTGCGGATAAATTGGATAAGCATTTTGAAGTTTCCGACAGGTCTTTCTCTCCTGAGCTTTTACAGGCGGTACGAACTGCTGTTGAAACCGAAAGTCCGATGGAAGCGGAAAAGTTTCTCAATAAATACCGTCTTGATTTCCTTGAAACGCTCAGACCGATGGATTCATTTTCCGAAGAATTTGTGTTCTATTACGGATTGAAGCTCAAACTGATTGAACGTATAAGAAAATTTGATTCGGAAAGCGGAGAAGCCGCATACAGAAATATCTATGACTCCATTATGAATGGGGACAGATCGGAGGTTATAAAATGACCGAAAACAAAGGTAAGGTAGTAAGCATTAACGGCAATCTTGTGTCCGTAAGATTTGAAGGCAACGTTTCGATGAATGAAATTTGCTTCGTTAATGTTGATGATACAAAACTTAAAAGTGAGGTTATCCGTATTCGCGGAGATATCGCACAGATTCAGGTTTATGAAATGACGGGCGGAATAAAATGCGGAGATGACGTTGAGTTTACGGGCGAAATGCTTTCGGCTCAACTCGGTCCCGGTCTTCTCGGTCAGATTTATGACGGACTTCAGAATCCTCTGCCTGTTTTAGCTGAGCAGGCGGGCTGGTTCCTTGAGAGAGGAATTTACGCTGACGGACTTAACGCCGAAAAGAAATGGGAATTCACTCCCGCTGCAAAAATCGGCGATACTCTGCGTGCAGGCGAATATCTCGGAACAGTTCCCGAAGGACCGTTTACACATAGAATTTTCGTTCCGTTTTATCTGCTTGGTAATTATACACTTAAATCAATTGCAGAGAAGGGTGAGTATACCGTTAACGAAACCGTTGCTGTTATCGCCGATGAAAGGGGCAGAGAAATTCCCGTTTCAATGTCGTTCAGATGGCCTGTCAAGAGAGCGGTGAAATGTTACAGCGAAAGACTTGCGCCCGTTGAAACAATGGAAACAAAGGTGCGTCTTATCGACTCATTCTTCCCCGTTGCAAAGGGCGGAACTTACTGTACACCCGGTCCCTTCGGTGCAGGTAAAACGGTTTTACAGCATACAACTTCGAAATATGCCGATGTTGATATCGTTATCATTGCTGCCTGCGGTGAACGTGCAGGCGAGGTTGTTGAAACGATAACCGAATTCCCCGAGCTTACCGACCCGAAAACAGGCCGTTCGCTTATGGAACGCACAATTATCATTTGCAACACTTCATCAATGCCCGTTGCTTCCCGTGAAGCATCGGTATATACCTCGGTAACTCTTGCCGAATATTACCGTCAGATGGGACTTAACGTTCTTCTTCTTGCCGATTCAACTTCACGTTGGGCACAGGCGCTTCGTGAAATGTCGGGCAGACTTGAAGAAATTCCGGGTGAAGAAGCATTCCCTGCATATCTCGAATCATATATTGCGGCTTTCTATGAAAGAGCGGGTTGCGTACTTCTTCCCGACGGCAGTAAGGGTTCTGTAACGATTGGCGGTACAGTTTCACCCGCGGGCGGCAACTTTGAAGAACCTGTAACACAGGCAACTCTTAAGGTTGTAGGCGCATTCCACGGTCTCTCAAGAGAACGCTCCGATGCCAGAAAGTATCCGGCAATCGACCCGCTTATTTCGTGGTCAAAATATAAAACGGTTACCGATTCTGCAAAATCGGCTTTTTGCAAGAACATTCTTCTTCACGGCGATGAAATCGGCTCAATGATGAAGGTTGTCGGCGAAGAAGGAACAAGCCTTGCAGACTATATAATCTATCTTAAATCGGAAATGCTTGATTCCGTTTATCTTCAGCAGAACTCGTTTGATCTTGTTGATGCCAACTGCGGCACTGCGCGTCAGCGTTACGTAACGGATAAACTGATATATGTTCTCGGCAGTGAATTTGCGCTCGATAATAAAGACAGTGCGCGAAGCTTCTTTAACCGTATGCGCCAGAAGTTTATCGACTGGAACTATACTGAATTTGAAAGTGAAGCTTTTGCAAAGGCAGAGGGTGAAATTGACGCGATGTATGCCGACGGTCAGGGAAAAACAACCCCTGAGGCAGAGCTTTTGTTAAAGGATGGTGAGTGATAATGAATAAAGTTTTCAACAGAATTGAATCCATTACGGGCAACGTTATCACCGTCAGAGCACAGGGTGCGCGTTATCAGGAGCTTGCACAGATAAATACCCGATTCGGCAAATCGCTTGCACAGGTAAATAAGATTGACGGCGACCTTGTTTCGCTTCAGGTTTTTGCAGGCGGTCAGGGCATTTCAACAGGTGACGAAGTGCGTTTTCTGGGTCACGAAATGCGAGTGTCATTCAGCGAGGATTTGCTTGGCAGAATCTTCAACGGCTCAGGCGAGCCGAGAGACAGAGGCCCCGCACTTACCGACAATATGAAGCCTATCGGCGGACCCTCCGTTAATCCTACAAAACGTATTCTCGCAAACAGAATGATGCGTACCAATATCCCGATGATCGATATGTTCAACACTCTGGTTGTTTCACAGAAGCTTCCGATATTTTCAATTTCGGGCGAGCCCTATAACCAGCTTCTTGCCAGAATTGCTCTTCAGGCGGACGCAGACGTTATCGTGCTTGGCGGTATGGGTCTTAAATATGACGATTTTCTTTATTTCAAAGATGAGCTTTCAAACGGAGGAGCACTGAGCAAAACCGTTATGTTCATTCATACTGCATCCGATCCCACGGTTGAATGTATGATGATTCCCGATATGGCGCTTGCCGTTGCGGAACAGTTTGCATTGCAGAATAAAGACGTGCTTGTACTTCTTACCGATATGACGAACTTTGCCGATGCGATGAAAGAAATCGCTATTACGCAGGAGCAGGTTCCCTCTAACCGAGGCTATCCCGGTGATCTTTATTCACAGCTTGCATCCCGCTACGAAAAGGCAGTTGACTTTGACGATTCAGGCTCTGTTACCGTTCTTGCAGTTACAACAATGCCGGGCGATGACGTAACTCATCCTGTTCCCGATAACACAGGATATATCACCGAAGGTCAGTATTATCTTAAGGGCGGACGTATTGAGCCGTTCGGCTCTCTTTCGCGACTTAAGCAGAACGTTAACGGCAAAACCCGTAAGGACCACCGTGCACTGATGGACGCAATGATACGTATGTATTCTTCATATAAGGAAACACTGGAAAAGAAGAATATGGGCTTTGCAATGACACGCTGGGATGATAAACTTCTTAAATACGGTCAGCTTTTTGAAAACAGGCTTATGGATTTATCGGTCAATCTTTCACTTGAAGAAGCGCTTGATCTTGGCTGGGAAATTCTTGCGGAATGTTTTGAAAAGGATGAAACAGGCATCAAATCCGACCTTACAGACGAGTTCTGGCCCGTCAGATAAGGAGGATTGAAGTGGCAAAAATCAAACTGACTAAAAACGAGTTAAAGATACAGAAGGACGCCCTCAAAATGTATCGGAGATATTTGCCTACTCTGACACTTAAAAAACAGCAACTTCAGGCTGAAATACGCACCATTGAAACAAAAGCTGAGGCAGTAAGAAAAGAGAGACAAGAGCTTGAAAGAGGCTTCGGCTTATGGATTGCCGTTTTCAGCGAAACAGATGCTTTCCCCGACGGAATAATCACCGTAAGCAATATTCGTAAAGGTACGGGTAATATCGCAGGTGTTACAATTCCGATCTATGAGGGTGCGGATTTCTCCCGGGGAGATTATGATTTATACGAAACTCCGCTCTGGGTTGATATTGCCGCTAACCATATGGAAAAGGCAATGTCGCTTGATCTTGAAGCGGAAGTGTTGGACGAACAGGTAAGACTTCTTGAGCAGGAGCTTCGCGCAACTTCGCAAAGAGTCAACTTGTTCGAAAAGGTTAAAATTCCCGAAACAGAGGAAAATATCAAAAAAATCTCAATATATATGGCGGACCAGCAGGTGAGTGCCGTTGTCCGTTCTAAAATCTCAAAACGAAAAATTGCGGCACGCAATGAAATGCCTTCCGAAACGGAGGTGTACTCGTTATGATAGTGCCTATGAAAAAAGTTTCTCTCATAATTATGGGAGATAAAAAATCCGAAACACTCAAAAAGCTTAGAAAGCTCGGGATTCTTCATATCGAATCCGTTGAAGGCTCGGGCAAAAAGCTCGAAGAACTCAAAGAAAGAGTATCCTTACTTGAAAGTGCCCTTTTCAGCGTTTCGGAAAAGAAAAACAAAAAGATAAAGCAAGAGGAAACCGATGTTGAAAAGGCAATTGCCGTTTCAGAAGAAATCATTGTTCTTGAGGAAGAAAAGAAGCTTTGCACAGCAGAAAAAATCACCCTCATTACAGAACTTGACAGACTTTCGGGTTGGGGAGAGATTGATCCCGCAAAGCTTGATGCCCTGATTGAAAAAGGCATCGATATTTCACTTTATGAAATGCCGAAAGCAGAGTATGAAAACATTGGCGAAAGTGTAAAAACTCTGCCTCTTGAAAAAACAAAATCTTCCGTAAAATTTTTGTTGATTAAATCCGGAGTTGAGGGAGAGTCGGAGACGGTTTCTTCGTTGAAGTCATACCGACTTGAAATGCCTGCAACATCAACTGCGGAAATCAGGCGAAAAATCGAGAATTTGAGCAACAGTATAAAAGAGATTGACGAAAAAATTTCTTCGTTCGCATCTTATGCGGACGGTATAAAGAACGCAGTCAGAACCTTTGAGAAAGAGATAGAATTCGAGATTTATGCAACGGGTATGGCAAACGAAAACCTTTCCGATGTAACCGTTTCATATTTTACGGGTTACGTTGAGGAAGAAAATCTTGAATGTCTCAAAAAGACGGCAAAGGAAAACTCCTGGGGACTTCTTGTTGAAGATCCTACCGAAGAGGATAACGTGCCAACCAAACTGAAAAACAATAAGTTTGTAAGCCTCATCTATCCGTTGACAGATTTTCTCGGTACGGTTCCGGGTTATTTTGAATATGATATTTCGGGTTGGTTTTTAGGATTTATCCTCATTTTCTTCGGAATAATTTTCGGTGACGGCGGATACGGACTTCTTATTTCTGCCGTTACGGGAATCCTGATTGCAAAATCGCTTGCATCAAAGAAAAAAGTTCCCCCTGCATTTTTGCTCATCGGTCTTTTCGGCCTGTCAACAATTCTTTGGGGAACGCTGACCTGTACTTGGTTCGGTCTTTCTCCGGAGCAGTTGCCTGAATGGCTTGGCAAGCTGTCAATACCCGTTATCTCAAACGTTTACACTGACAGAATCTGGTATCCGCCCTGGACAAACGGTGAATACGGTCTCACAACCGCACAGAATCTGCAGATTTTCTGCTTCTCGCTGGCTCTTGTTCAGCTTACCGTGGCACATATTAAAGTTGCTGCACGTAACAGGAAATCAATAAAAATTCTTGGCGATATAGGTTCAATAATGCAACTTATCGGCATTTTTTACGTGGTGCTCAGCTTCGTTGTAAATGCTGAAGTTTTCAGCTTTGGTCTTGTGCTTGGCGGTATTCCCGTAGGTTCGGTTGCACTTATGCTTGTTATAGTGGGTTTTGTTATGAGCTTTGTATTCTCAAATTACGAAGGAAACGTTATTAAATCGATACTCGAAAGTCTTAAGAACATCGTTTCTGTTCTTCTCGGCGTTGTAAACGTTTTCTCTGATATAGTTTCGTATATCCGCCTTTGGGCGGTAGGTCTTGCAGGTGCGGCAATATCCGCAACGGTAAACGAACTTGCAAGTCCGTTGCTCGGCAATTTCCTGTTTATGATAATTGCGATAGTGCTTCTTGTATTCGGACACGGACTGAATATGATTCTGAATGTTTTGTCTGTTATCGTTCACGGAATCAGACTTAACACTCTTGAATTCTCGTCACATCTTGATATGTCCTGGAGCGGACATAAATTCAAACCTTTTGAAGAACAAATTGAAAATTAAGGAGAGTTATTATGAATTTAGGATTATTGGCAACAGCGCTGCCAATGGGTATTGCCGCAACAGGCTCTGCAATCGGTATCGGTATTGCGGGTCAGGCTTCAATCGGTGCTTGGAAAAAATGCTATATGAGCAACAAGGCTGCACCCTTCATTCTCACCGTTTTTGCAGGCGCACCGCTTACACAGACAATCTACGGTTTCCTTCTTATGCAGCAGATGAGTTCATCAGACGCAGATCCTGCATTCCTTTTCGGCCTCGGTATCGCCTCAGGCGTTGCGATGGCAGTTTCGGCTGTTGTTCAGGGTAAGGCGGGTGCCGCAGGTGCAGATGCTCTTGCTGAAACCGGCAAAGGTTTCTCACAGTACATCACGGTTGTCGGTCTTTGCGAAACCGTTGCACTTTTCGCACTTGTTTTCAGCATGGTCGCACTCGGATAAATAAATTACAGATTTTTAAAATCACATAACCGACGGAATGTTATTCCGTCGGTTTTCTTATTCAAAAATTCTGAATTAATCAAGAAAATTAACGTTAATAAATTCCGACGGTTTGCAACAGATGTATATTGAGTATTACTTAACCTGAAAAAACGTAATTCCATTGAAATATTGCACAAAAAATTATTTACTTTTTATTGTTATGATGTTAGTATTGAAATAACAATAGTGCTTTGTTGCGAAAAGAGGTTTGTTTTATGAGAAAAAAGATTATGAAGGTTATTTCGCTTGTATTGGTTATGTGCTTTATGATGCCTTCTGTTTATGCAGTGGCAGATACTCAGACAAGCTATGATTCCGTTATTGATTATGTTGCTGATTCTCAGGCAGATGACGAAACGGATTCGAAAATCAGATTTGGCAGAATAATCAACGGTCTGAGCAATTTTATTATTAACGATTTACTCGGCACCGCGCTCAAACTGATTATTCCCGATTCGGCAGCCGTTGGTGATTATGAAAAATTCAATATAGACGAATATGATAATTTCTATGCAGGAACCGAAACCTTTATAGATGAGCCTCAGGGCAAAAAAGTGTGGAGTCTCGGCTACGGCAAGGCTTCCGTTCTCCCCAAGGATTTCGGCGAAAAACAGTATGCAAAGGGTGCGTATGTTCCCTATATTTTCGGTAACGAAATGTATACCGATGAGGATGGCAACAAAGAAGACCTTATGGTAAGGGCAGTTGTTATGAATGACGGCTCGGGCAGAGGCAACGTTTTGTTTATTGCGCTTGATGCAATAGGCTTTGCCAATGCGGACGTCAGACAGGTGCGCGAGGGACTCAAAGACCTTGCAAAGGAATATAACATTGTCAGCATCAACGTTTCCTGCACTCATACACATACAGGTATCGATTCGCAGGGCGTATGGACAGACCCCATCGGCTGTATCATTAACAACACATTCAGCAATATTACACGCAACGTAAAATACGGTGTTGAGCGTTCGTTTATTGAGTCTGTTGTTTCAGGCTCAAAGAAGGCGGTTGAGGCTGCGCTTAAGGATATGACGGAGGGTAAGCTTTACTATTCGGAAATCGAAGCAGGGGATTATTTCTTCGACAGAACCGCACCTATTTCCCTTGACCCCAACATTTATAAGCTTGAGTTTGTGCCTGCCGATGCGGACAAAACTCCCACAATCATTGCAACTTTCGGTTGTCATCCCGAGTCAGCAAGCTATGACTGGGCAAGCGCAGACCCCGAAAAGGACGTCTCCTTTGATAAAAAATTCTCACCCGACTTCATCTGGAGTGCCGAAATGGTAATGAATGATGCGGGTTATAACTTCATTTTTCTTCAGGGTAACGTTTCAACTGTCAGCTCCTGGAGAGCTGACAGCGGCGACGGAGTTGACGAATTCCCCGGCAATGCACATTATACGTCCGTACGTTACGGCTATGAAATGGCTTATATCCTTCTCGGAATGAATATGACCGAAGAAGAGAGAATAAAGCTTAACGAAGAAACCGGCGACAGACTTGATATTGCAAAATACAACGGTCAGGACAGATATACGGTATGGTATGAGGGTCTTGAAACCGTTGATGCAAAAGAAGTGAAGCCTGTTCTTAACGTAAAACACAAGCAGTTTACCGTTCAGATTGAAAACAACATTATTGTTCTTCTTGCCAAAACATCCGTAGTAGATAACTTTATTCTCAAAGATAATTTAGGAAGATATTACACGGTTTCCGAAGTGGGCTACCTTGAAATCGGCGATGAAATGAAGGTTTATATGAGCCCCGGTGAAACCTTCGGCGAGCTTGTTTTCGGCGGTAAGGGTGCAGACGGATTTGAACTTGCTCCCATAAGAGAATATACAGGCGAAAACATTATCGTTATGGACCTTATGAACGATGCGGCAGGTTACGTTGCAAACCCCGCCAACTTCTGCCTTGCAGGTATTCAGTATAACGAGGAAAGAGCAGACTACGACAGCGATACGTGGTGCCTTATTTCCTTCGGCAAGAATTCCGCAACAGCATTTATCTCGAAGTTTTATGAAATCTATGACAGTGTAAGATAAGCTTTGCAAAAACACTGCAATAATAACAACGGAGGAAAAACGATGGCGAATAATCCCGATTTTGAGTCAAATGCAAAAGCGTTTGAAGAACTCCGCCGTATGCAACAGGAACAGGAAGAAAAATCTGTTGCGTCAAAAACACAGGATCGCAGATACGTCGGAACAAAAGAATCCGTAGGTTTCATAATGTGGGATGCTGCCCAGAACTTTAATATCAATGTCTTTTCAACACGTTTCATAACAAGTATAGTAGGCATTGACCTCGGGTTACAGACTGTTGTAAACACCATCAATAGCGTATGGGATATTGTAAACGATATTTTCTTCGGTACGGTTATTGATAAAACCCGTACCCGTTGGGGCAAATTCAGACCGTATCTGATGTTTCTTGCAATTCCCGGCTGTGTTCTGACCTGTCTTTACTGGCTTATGCCTCATTTGTTTGACGGAACGACCCAGACGGATTTTGCAAAGCTTATTTTCTATCTGGTTCTGACCATTGCAAGAGAAGGCGTAACAACCTTCCAGACAATTTCGAGAACGGGTCTTATGTCCACCATCACGCCTCACCCGAATGACAGAACAAGGATTATTACCCTTGCAAGCTTTGCCTCGGGATTCTTCGGCGCAAAATTGCCTGAGCAGGCAGTGACTATTCTTATTGACGTTCTCAGAAGTATGTATCTTCACGATGCGGGCAAACTTGCACAGGCATATACAACTCTCTTCGTTGGAATGGGTTGTTTTACAACAATTGCTTCAAGCGCATCGTCGTTCTGGTTCTTCTATAACTCAAAAGAAAGAGTTATGCAGTCCATAAAAACGCCGAGTGTTCTTATGTCGATAAAATCAGTTATCAAAAACAAGCCCTTGCTGCTGATAACTCTTTCGGATTTCCTCAGCGGGTTTGCAATAAGAGGCAGTCAGGACGATTATTATACCGATGTTCTTCATTTTTCATCAATGACAATTGTTGCAGGTATCCCTGCCGCACCCATAAGTCCTATGAGTTATGCGTGGGTACCCTGGATGAGAAGACGTTTTTCAAGCCGTCTGCTTTACATACTTGCAAAAGAAATCGGCAATATTCTTTATATTCCTGTTTTCTTTTTCGGATGTATCGGTATGAAGAAGGATTATTCCGGCGGTATGTACCAAAAGGCTCTTCCCATGGGCATTGCCATGGCACTTTGGGAAATCATCTGGACTCTTTTCTTCGGCCTCAAATCCGTTATCGGAACAGAATTGTATAACGAAGCGATGGACTACTGCGAATGGAAAAACGGCTACCGCACAGAAGCTATGGCTTCCGTTGCCAAGGGTATAGCCGCCAAGGTTTCGGCAAATACAAGTGCCGTTGTCACAACAGCCATCAAAAAGATGATAGGCTATGAAGCAAATGCGTTCAGAACGGGCGCTGAGCAGACGGATAAGGTAAAATTCTTCCTTTTTGCAATGTTTACCATTATTCCCGCAGTAACAGGCTCACTCGGAATTATTCCTATGCTTTTCTATGATCTCAACAACGATAAAAAAGAAAAGATGTATGCCGAACTTCTTGAAAGACGCAAGCTGATGTCTGATGCGGTTGAAAGCGATAACGAGGATATGCTGAAGCTTGCAACCGAAGCACAGATAAACGTAGGTAAATAACAAAAAACAAAAGTGATATAATTTAGAATCAAAGCCGACGGATTTACCCCGTCGGCTTTTAATTTCAAAACTTACAAATAATGAAAAAAATTAACATTAATAAACCCTGAATGATTGCAACAATAATAAGGCAAACGCAAATTGAATTTGAAGGGGTGTAAATGAAATGTCAAAGAATAATTCAGTTGTTCCTCAGGCAAGAGCTGCTCTTGACCGGTTCAAGATGGAAGCTGCAAGAGAGGTTGGCGTTCAATCACCTCTTGAAGAAAACGTACAACATACAGCGCACTCTATGAAAATATAAACAATATAATGTTTAAAAGCGGCAGATACTTACGTCAGATATTTTCTCGGCGAATAATTAAGATGCCGTTTCAATCTTAAAATAACGAATCATATATCTACCCCCAATCTTTGACAAAAGCACCGAGTGATTACACCCGGTGCTTTTGTATTTATAATATTTGATTAATCTTTTATATCGCTTACGGTTATGCAAATATCATTGTTTTCAACCGTTGCAAAGCCGTCGGTAATATCTGCTTCAAAAACAGTTTTTTCGTTCGCAGTTAATTTTATTTTTCCTGATTTAAGAGAAAACACTGCATTTGCGTGACCTTTTCTTATTCCGTAAGAGCCTGAAAATTCACCCTTCACATTATCAGAAATCGGCAAACGTACGCTGTCGCATTCCATATCGGGAATTTGCTGCCCGACGGTGAAAATTTTAACGGTAAGAACATCTTTCATATCCGTCACCCGTTTTCCTTTTTATAAGCGGAATATACATCATCGGCTGTTCCCGACATGAGGAAATACTGCTCGGGAATAATATCGAGTTCGCCCGAAAGGATACTTTCAACGCTGTCAACGGTTTTTTCAAGCGGTACATATATACCTGCTTGTCCCGTAAATCCTTCCGCAACATGGAACGGCTGACTCATAAAGCGCTGAATTCTTCTGGCTCTTTTTACGGTTTGTTTATCTTCTGCCGAAAGCTCGTCCATACCGAGAATTGCGATAATATCCTGAAGCTCTGCGTATTTCTGCAAAACTCGCTGGGTTTCTTTTGCGACTTTGTAGTGTCTTTCACCGACAAAATCGGGAGAAAGAGCTCTTGATGACGATTCAAGAGGGTCAACTGCAGGATAGATACCGAGTTCAACAATTTTTCTTGAGAGAACGGTAGTTGCATCAAGATGTGAAAACGTTGTTGCGGGAGCGGGGTCTGTAAGGTCATCGGCAGGAACGTAAACAGCCTGAACGGATGTTATTGAGCCGTTACCTGTTGAAACAATTCTTTCCTGCAATTTGCCCATTTCAGAGGCGAGGGTAGGCTGGTAACCGACGGCAGACGGCATTCTTCCGAGAAGCGCCGAAACCTCACTGCCCGCCTGAGTGAAACGGAAAATATTATCAATGAAAAGAAGAACGTCTTTGTGCGATTTTTCACGGAAATATTCAGCCATTGTAAGTCCCACAAGAGGGACACGGAGTCTTGCACCGGCAGTTTCGTTCATCTGACCGAAAACAAGAGCTGTTTTATCAATAACTCCTGATTGATTCATTTCATTCCAAAGATCATTGCCCTCTCTTGAACGCTCACCGACACCTGCAAAAACAGAATAGCCGTCGTGTTCAAAAGCAACGTTACGGATAAGTTCCATAATAAGAACTGTTTTTCCGACACCTGCACCGCCGAAAAGACCGATTTTTCCGCCCTTTACATAGGGGGTCATGAGGTCTATAACCTTTATGCCGGTTTCGAGTATATCGTTGGACGAAACAATCTCTGCAAAAGACGGAGCGGGATGATGAATCGGCCACTGTTCTTCTGTTTTTATCGGCTCACTGCGGTCAATAGGTTTTCCCGTAACATTTACCATTCTGCCAAGAGTTTCAACGCCAACACTGATTTTGATGGGTTCGCCCGTGTCTGTTGCCTTCATGCCTCTCGACATACCGTCTGTGGGGTTCATTGATATGCATCTTACCTCACCGTTTCCGAGATGCTGTGAAACTTCAAGGGTATATAATTCGTCGTTTACCTGAACGTTAACTTCGTTAAAAATATCGGGAATTTCATTTATATCGAAAAGAATATCGACAACGGGACCTGTTATTCTTTGCACCATTCCCACAGAACCTTTTGACATAAATTACACTTCCCCTTCCTTTGAATAATCTGCCGAAACTTCAAGAACGTCGGCGGTAACCTGACTCTGACGCTTGCGGTTAATTTCCGTTTCAAGCTGAGCGCTGTATTCGCACGCGGTATCGTATGCACTGCGCATTGTTGTCAGCGTTGCTGCCTGAGCACCGAGTGCGGTTTCGAGTATTTTTTTATAAATAATCGAAATCAGAATTCTTTCGGCAGTTTGGCTTATAACAGTTTGCTTATCGGGAACAAACAAAGGCTCTTCGGATTCTGCCGATTCGTTATCAAGTGTAAACAAATCCTCACATACGGGGCTTTGCTTCATCATGTTCTGATATTTAGAATGTATGATTTTTACCGAAGATATTTTTCCGTTTCCAATCAGTTCCCTGATATCGTCAAAAAGTCCGTGCGCATCCTGATATGACGGTATATCGGAGAAAATATATGATTTGCCGCAAGGGATTTTTTTGCTTTCAAGATAGTCCTTACCCTTTTTGCCGCAACAAATAATAAAAGGCTCGGATTCTTGCTTGCGGAGAATATTCTCAAAAAATGAGATGAGTTCTGTATTGAAGCTGCCGCACATTCCTTTGTTTGAGGTCATAACAATGTATAAAACCGGTGCTTCGGGATTTTTAACCGAAAAAACAGAGTTGAAATCCTTGCGGTAATTACGGTACATACGGTTGCATTGCTCTTCATATTTCTCATAATCCGAATAGAGAGCGGAAAGCTTTGAATATTTGACCGTAGAAGCCGTTTTCATTGCTTGGGTAAGCTTTCGTGTTGAAAGAATTACCTGCAGTTTCTTTTTTAGATTTTGTATCGTGGGCATAATCAGAACCTCTCGGTGAATTCAGCAACAGCTTTATCAAGCTCTTGTCTGAGTGTATCATCCAGTTTTTTTGAGTTCTTGACTTTGAGAAGAACAGATTTCTTTTCGCTCTCAAAGAAGCGGTAAAGCTCTTTTTCAAATCTTTCCATATCCTCAACGGAAACATTCTTTGTATATCCTTCGCTGACGGCATATATGAGAACGGCTTGCAGCTCATCCGCAACAGGAGCATATCTGCCTTGCTTGAGAGCCTCTGTGAGGCGTCTGCCGGAATCAAGAGTTGCTCTTGTTGCGTCGTCAACATCAGAACCGAATTGCATGAATTCGGCAAGCTCTCTGTACTGAGCAAGTCTTGTTCGAAGACTTGCGGAAATCTTCTTCATAACGGGCTTCTGCGCTGCACCGCCGACTCGCGAAACCGAAAGACCGACATTTACGGCAGGTCTCTGACCTTCGTTGAAAAGCTCTGCGTCAAGGAAAATCTGTCCGTCGGTGATTGAAATAACGTTAGTAGGAATATATGCGGATATATCACCTGCAAGGGTCTCAACTATGGGAAGAGCGGTGATTGAACCGCCGCCGAGTTCATCGGAAAGATGAGCTGCTCTTTCAAGAAGCCTTGAGTGAAGATAGAATATATCGCCGGGATATGCCTCACGGCCTGACGGACGGTGAAGCAGAAGCGAAAGCTCGCGGTAAGCAACGGCGTGCTTTGAAAGGTCGTCATAGACTATGAGAACGTCTTTTCCTTCATACATAAAGTATTCAGCTATTGCCGAACCCGAAAAAGGTGCAATGTACTGAAGCGCCGCTGAGGAGGAGGCGGGCACTGCAATAATGGTTGTATATTCCATAGCTCCCTTTGACTGAAGTTTTTCTTTGATTTCAGCAACGAGAGTTTCTTTCTGACCGATTGCAACGTAAATGCAGATTGTGTTTTTGCCCTTCTGGTTGATAATTGTATCAACGGCAATGGCGGTTTTACCCGTCTGTCTGTCGCCGATGATGAGTTCTCTCTGTCCCTTACCGATAGGAACAAGAGCATCAATCGCCTTTATACCGGTATGCAAGGGTGAGTTTACGGGAGAACGGTCAAGGATTGAGGGTGCTTTATATTCAATGGGTCTTGTGCTTTTATAAGGAAGATAGCCCATTGCATCAATGGGATTGCCGAGAGCATCAACAACTCTGCCCAGAAGGCATTCGCCGACGGGAACGGATGCTATTGTGCCGACTCTTCTTACACGGCTGCCCGATTCGATATTGGAAAATTCGCCGAAAATAACACAGCCGATTCTGTTCTGCTGAATATCGAGAACCATTCCCGTTTCACCGCATTCAAATTCAACAACCTCGCCGTACATAATATCGGCAAGACCGTCCATCCAGCAAATGCCGTCCGAAACCGTCATAACACGGCCCAACTGATATTTATGAATCTGCGGTCTGAATTCTTCGGCTTTCTGCGTGAATTCCTGGATGAGAAGTCCTACGGTATCGTCATCCATAATCGGCTCATGGTTCATATTTTTTTCAAAGTGATAAAGTTCTTCACTTACCGTACCGTCATAAACGGTATCGCCTATACGAAGTTTAAGACCGCCTATAAGAGAGGAATCTTCAAGCACCCAAAGAGACGTTTTCCCTCCCACGCTTTCAAGAAGCTCCGTTGTTGCCTTATCAACCTTTTCAACAATCTCTTTTTCAAGGGGGAATGCTGATGTGAGGGTAACGTAAAGAACGTCATGGTGCTTGAGATAAGCCATGTCGCCGGGGGTGAGGCAGATTTTTGAAAGTATAGCATCAATTACCTGACTGTCGAGAGATTTGATTTCATTTGCATATTTTTCATAGGAGAAAAGCTTGACCACATGCTCTTTCATAACGGAGAAAAGCTCTTTTCGCGCATCCTCGATCATCTGACGGTGGATTTCGCTGTATTCTCTTTCACCGAAAGCTTTTATAGAAGCAATTTTTTCTTCCGCTTGTGTTTTTATCTTAAGAATTTCTTCGTCGAGAACATCTTCGGAAGATTGTTCGGAAGCTGATTCAAAAACGGGCATTTCAAGCTTTTCGATTTCTTCAGCTTCATCAAGTTCCTTGTTGATTCTTTCAAGTCGGCCGCCGAATATGCGCTTTACGGTTTTTCTGCCCGCAAGAACAAGAATAACAAGAAGAATAATAAAATTAATTATTACATATTGTATTTGCATAACACATCATATCCTATGCGAGATAATATTTTTGGCAAACAAAGCCGCCGCTGTCTCCATTTTCGGAGCAACGGAACAAACAATTTTGTCGTGTTCGTCAGTAATGCCTTCTCTGTATTTCTGAATATCGGCAATGCACTGTCTTTGTGCGGTTTCGATTTCTTTTTTGCTCTGAAGCTGTAATTGCTCAAGTTTTTGCTTTGTTTCTTTTCTGGCTTTTTCTTCCGCCAGAGCTTTGTCTTTTTCTGCCTGATTCTTATGCTCAAGAACGCACTTTTCAATATCTTCTTTCTTTTTTGAGGCAGCCTGTATTTTTTCGCGGCGGCTGTCCATTATTTTAAGAAGCGGAGTGAAAAGCAGATTCTTGAGTATTACCGTCAGAATCAAAAAGCAAATTACAGTCCAGACCATAACGGATGGCTGAATGTTCATAATTTACTCCTCAGATTTTTGAAATAAGCATAAATGCGATAAGAAGTCCGTAAATTGTGAGAGCTTCCATAAGTGCAAGAGAAATGATGAGAGTTGAACGGATATCCTTGGCAGCATCAGGCTGACGTGCGATGCTTTCCATTGCTGCTTTTGCTGTTATACCCTGACCGATTGAGGGGCCGAGTGTGCTGATTGCGATTGCGATTGCCGCTGCGATTGCGATGATTGATGAATTAGTCATATTAATTACTCCTTAGATATAAAATTTTTATTCTGTAACCTCGTCAAGATAAATCGAAACGAGCATTGTGAATACCATTGCCTGCAAAGCGCAGAAGAGCAGAGAAAGCACCATCATTACCACCGGTGCGCCAATGGGGAAGATGTGATAAAGCTCCTCTGTAACAGTTTCTTCGCCGAAAATGTTGCCGTAAAGTCTCAACGCAAGAGATGCGGGCTTGATTATTTCATCAAGCACAAGAAGCGGCAACATAAAGAACATCGGTTTAACAAAATGTTTAAAATAATGCTTTGCGTTGTGTCTTATACCTGATATCTGTAAAAACAGGAATGTAACAACACCGAGCGCCGCCGTAACCGAAAGCGATGCCGTAGGGGCTTTTACATAATCTGTCAGACCCACTCCGGGAATCAATCCCGAGTAGTTCGAGAAGATAATAAAAATAAAGAGAGATGCAAGAAAAGTAAAATATTTTCTTGATTTCTTTTTACCGAGAATATCAGAAAAGAAATTGTCAAGATATTCAATACCGGTTTCAATTATGTTCTGAAACTTTCCGGGTCTTTCTTTGAGATTCTTTTTTACAACCAGTGAAAGCAATGCGATAACCAATAGCATTATCCACATTGTGATAACCTCACCGGTTACATCAAGAATCCCGAAAAGACTGATAATAACCTCTGATTTTTCACCCATTAGTTTTATCCTCCTTTTCTGTTTTCTTTGTTTTTACCGCATTATTAATCGATAAAAGTTTCTTTGTGAAGAAAAACATAGGCACCGTCATTCCTGCTGCTGCGCCCGCAAGAAGATACATAGGGTCAGCTATCTGTGTTTTTGAACCAACGAAATACACCAAAACAAGATATGTCACCTGCAGAATCTGACGGATTACAAATGTACCTGAATATTTTTCGGGAGCTTTTAAAAGAACTTTTTTTGAAAAAATATAGTTTGCAACAGCTATCAAAAGACCGACTGTCGCCGCAATAACGGCACCGATAATATTTGCAATCATATAATCACCGACTTATTTATGATTTTAAGGTTATTATAGCACTTGGTTTGCTTTTTTCAATAGTAACTTTTCATATTTTATATGAGGTTTATTGTTTTTGGTTTTTGTGAAAATAACCACAAAGGGCTGTCTCACGAATAAAGTGAGGCAGCTCCTTTTGTCTGTGAACTGTTATTTGAAAATCAATTGGTTATTTTCTCTTTTTCTTCGTGATTTTTGCGGCTTTTGATATCCTTTGCAAAAAGAGTTTTGAATATGGTTCTTACCAAAGGCTGAATAAAGAAAAGTTGAGTAAAGAATGCAAACGGGAAGTTAAAGCATACAAGTTTAAGCCAGTCTGCAAGTAAAGTCCACATATTGAATCCTGCCTGGTAATTGTAATAAAGAAAAGCGGCGATGAAACTCATGACGGGACACATAATACCTACCGTTGCGCAGATGATTGCAGATTCAAAAAGCACAGGATGAGTGGTACGGGGGTCAAAATTCTTGCTGGCAAGTTTGAACGAAAGGGGAGAACCCAAAAGATTTTCGAGAGCGTAGGCAAGTACAAACTCAATAAGTACAACCGCCCAGATCGGAACGGTTTTTCCGAAAACGGGAACACCGCCCATTTTGTTGATAGCGGCAAGCACACCGGATTCGCCCGTAATCTGCATAAACATATTGCCGTGAATAACATAAAGACTGAAAAATACGTAAGCGTGAACGGTGATTACAACAGTAATAAATGCGAACACCATTCTTTGAAATTGATTTCTTGGCATAATAAAAACTCCTTTTTGGGCATAAAAAAAGACACACCTGTAAATCTGTGTACCGTAATCAGATTTACGCACTCAAAGGTGCAACGTGTGTCGTTCATAGCCGTATTTATTTTTAGGTATTATAGCATGAATTTTTAAAAAAATATGTTGTGATTTGGAAGAGCGTTTTTCAGCGGATATACCGATGGCAGCCGTTATATCCATTATGGTTGCTCGAACACCTCTCTGCATTATAGGTCTGATATTTCTGCCGTAATGCAGGATATCTATAGATCAAAACTTTCAAATAAATCAAAAAATTAACATTAATAAACCCCGAATGGATTGCAACAATAATAAGGCAAACGCAAATTGAATTTGAAGGGGTGTAAACGAAATGTCAAAGAATAATTCAGTTGTTCCTCAGGCAAGATCTAATCTTGACCGGTTCAAGATGGAAGCTGCAAGAGAAGTTGGCATTCAATTCCTTATTGAACAAAAATACATATTCTATGATTTATAACACAGTATAATGTATCAAAAAGCCGTTTTTCTTTATGAGAGACGGCTTTATTATATAAAGGTTCTAATTCCGACAGTTCGTGATTCTATTGAGGCGAAAACGATTCATGCTGCCGGTAAATGTGTTTTGCTTGACAAATAGAATCTCAAATAATATAATTATTATGTATAAATATATATTCTGTTTGTATATTCAAGGAAGTAAAAAACGGAGGTCTTCAGAAATGAAAAAAGCGTTAGCAGTCATTCTGAGCGTTATTCTTGTGTTCACGGCTATTCCTTTAAGTATAATGGGTACCGCTGTAACGGATAATTCTCAGCAAATTATCGCTCAGGGAGGAAGTTCATCCACACCCGACGAACGAATTAAAATCAGCAAATCTGTTTCCGAATCAGAAAAGGAAAACTATTTTGATATTACACTTTCTGTAACGCAGGAGCTGCCCGCAACGGATATCGTTCTTGTTATGGATATTTCAAACTCCATGAACAGTAACCACAGCGGCAACTCAACCACAGTTGAATCCGATAAAAGACTGTATAAGGCAAAGAATGCTGCGAAGGCCTTCCTTGAGGAATACAGCAAAACCACAGGTATCTGCAAAAACCGCAGAATCGGTATGGTGCAGTTCAACACTAATGCCTCCGTTGTTTTTGAACTCGGAAACGTAAACGATAACCTGACTGACTATACCAATAAGATTTCGGCAATCACTGCGCCCGCAGGCATTAACCGTTTTACCAATATTGAAGGCGGACTGCAGCTTGCGGCAAATATGCTTGAATCTTCTTCGGCAAAGCAGAAATATATTATTCTTATTACTGACGGCTTCCCCACAACATATATTGAAACAGGCAGGAATTCAACTTCTTATATCGGCGGCTGGGATGTAACCAGAACGGCAAATAATCCTCCCTCGCCAAAGCCCACAAAGCCTGCTGACGGTCTTTTCTGGGACTTTGTAAAGAATATTGCATGCAGCGGCACAAGCTACAGCGATACTGCAGCAATCAAAGCACGTACCCTTGCAACCGAAATTAAAAACAGCGGTATAAATATTTATTCAATCGGCGTTGACGTAAGCAGCGAAAGCCAGACCATTCAGAAATATATCAATCAAGGCGACAGTGGCGGATATTCGATAGTTGAAAGAACAGGCAAAACATATGAAGTTGGCTCTGCAACCGATTCAACCGCTTATGTTAACTGGCTCGGTACAAAAATCGGCGGCGGCGATGACCTCGAAAAAGCAGGTGTTACCAAAGCTTTTTCTCAAGGCGACACCGTTGACCAGCTCAACACCGCATTTGACACCGTTCTCAGCTATATTCTCGGTTCTGAACCCGTATCCGTTACCGACCCGATGGGCGAAAACATTGAATTCCTCGGTTTTTATGATAAGAACGGCAGCCTTGCAGAAAACAGTCTGAGCGGTTCTCATATTGAAAACGGCGAAAATACCGTTGCTTTCACTAATGAAATCAATTGGGATATCAATGCTTCAGGTTACAGCGAAACCAAAACCTCAAGCGCAACCGTTCGCACTTATAATCTTAAATACCGTGTCCGCTTAACAAATGAGGCGGCGGACTTTATCGGCGAAAAGTCATATAATACCAATGCACGCACTGTTCTCAATTATGTTTTCCTTGATCACACCGATAAAGAGCTTGAGTTCGTTGTTCCTTCCGTTGAAGGATATCTCGGTTCTTTTAGTGTTAAGAAAATTGACGAGTCAACTGGCACAGGTCTTGACGGAGCAAGGTTTGAACTCAGCCATAACCGTGACTGCTCAGTCTGTGGCGGCAAGGTTGCAATAGGTGCTTTTAGTGCGGAGACATTTTCAGGTTACGCTGAGTTTACAAGCATCCCTTCAGGCCATGAATATACCCTTTCGGAAGTTTCTGCTCCCGACGGCTATGTTTTAAATTCAAGAACTTATCCCGTTGAGGTTGCATACGGAGAAACCGTTGTTGACGGCGAAAAGATTTCTTCTGCATACACCGTAACAAACAAGGCTTATGTTCCTGCAGAGATTAATCTCAAAGGCTCAAAAACCCTTTCGGGCGGCGATAAAACAGATGCAGGTATTCTTGCGGGTCAGTTTAGCTTTAACATTGCAAACAATAACTCCAAGGGAGTTTCGGGCGTGCCTTCAAAGATTGAGACCGCGGCGGGCGGCTCAATCGATTTCGGCACATGGAGCTTCTCAATTCCCGGCATTTATTCTTTCGTAATAACAGAAAACAATCTCGGTAATGCAGGCTACGGCTATGACGGCTCAAGCTACACAGTAAAAGTCACCGTTTCCGTTGATGATAGCGGCGAAAAGCTGACCGCTTCAACCGAGATTCTAAAAAACGGCGAAGCTGCAGATAAAATTGTATTTTCAAATACTTATACTGCTCCGCAGGCAATTACTGCTGACAAACTTGACGGCAAAATCGCTCTTACAGAAAACGGTAATCCCAAAGATATTGAGGATAAGCAGTTCAGCGTTTCAATAAACTCTGATCCGTCAAATGACCCGAGTGGATGGGAAGCAGATATTCCTGCTGATTCTTCCGTAAATTCAGACGGTGAATTTGATATTCCCGATATCAGCTTTAAAAAGCCCGGCACGTATTCATTTACTGTTTCTCAGGATAATAAAGATGCTGAAGGTTACGGTTACGACAACAGCGAATACGTTATCACTTATACCGTAACTCTTGATGAAAGCACCAATACTCTTGTTATCAGCGATAAGGTTATCAAAAAGAACGATACACCCGCAGATGATATTGAGTTTAACAACACTTACACCACTCCCGACCCTGCCGAGCTCCCTGTAACAGGTATTACAACCCTCACGGGCGGCGGCAAAACAAACAGCGATATAACTGACGGTTTCTTTACATATACTGTTTCAGGTGGTGACAGGAACGGAGTGAGCGATGTGCCCGATTCCGCTGAAGCAAAAGCAGACGGACCGATTGATTTCGGTACGTGGAAGTTCAGCGAGGAAGGCACTTACACATTTACTGTTAACGAAAACACACCTCCCGCAGGCTATACGGACGAAACAGGCGAGGTAACCGTTACAGTAACCGTCACTCTTAATAAAACCACAAATAAGCTTGAAGCAAACGCTGTTTATTCAAGCGGGGAAACAATAAAAATTGATAATACTTACGTTGCCCCCGATCCTATTAGTGCCGTTATTGACGGTTCAAAGCTGCTTACAGAAAACGGCGAAGAAATTGGAATTGCCGAAAATCGTTTCTCTGCTTCAATTAGTGCAGATGAAAGCAACGATTCAAACGGTTATGTGTTCACAGCCGAATCTGTTAAAATCGCTGTAAACGGCACGTTTGAGTTCAGCGAAATCAGCTTTATCAAAGCGGGCACATATGTTTTCAACATAACAGAGGATAACAAGGGCGCAGCAGGCTACCACTATGACTCTTCGGTTTATTCCGTTGAATATATAATTGTTCTTGATACTGCAACCAATGAACTTGTTATTGCAGAAACCAAAGTTTCAAAAGACGGTGAGCCCGTTGACGAAATTGTGTTCAGAAATATTTATGATACCCCTGCACCAGCTCAGCTTCCCGTTGACGGTATCACGACTCTCACGGGTGGCGGCAAAACCAATGACGATATCACCGAGGATCTTTTCTCATATAGAATAGATGGCGGCAAGCAGGATAATGTTTTTGACGTTCCCTCAGAAATTTCAACCAAAGCTTACGGCGAACTTGATTTCGGAACATGGAGTTTCGCTGAAGAAGGTGTTTATACCTTCAAGATTAATGAAAACACACCTCCCGCAGGCTATACGGACGAAACGGGCGAGGTAACCGTTACCGTTACCGTAACTCTTAATGAAACTACAAACAAACTCGAAGCTCAGGCTGTTTATTCAACAGGCGAGCAGATAAAGATTGATAATACCTATGTTGCACCCGACCCGATAACCGTTTCGCTTAACGGCACAAAAACTCTTACGGGTCAGAAGTCAGATAGCGACATTGCGGCAGGAGATTTCACTTTCACAGTAAAGGCTGATGAAAGAAACGATTCCGAGGGCTTTGAAGGCTTTGAAGAAACCGCAAGTGTTCAGGATGGCGGCGCTGTTGATTTCGGCACCGCAACATTCACAAAGCACGGCATTTACAAGTTTATAATATCCGAAAATAATCTCGGTAAAACCGGATATACCTATGACAGCGGCGTTTGCTGTGTAACCGTTACCGTTACGCTCGATGAATCAACAAACACTCTTTCTTCTGCAGTTGAAATAACCAAGGACGGTGCAGCCGCAGAAACGATTGAATTCGAAAATGTTTACATTCCCGTTCCTGTTTCGGATGAGCTTGTTTTCAGCAAGAATATCATCGGTTTGCCCCTCTTCTCTTCGGATTTCACCTTTGTTCTCAAAGCTGATAACAGCAGCTATCCAATGCCTGCGGGCAGCAATAACGGTGAAATAACCGCAAAGGTTTCGGGTGAGGGCGAGGCTGCATTCGGCAAAATAACATTCACCGAGCCCGGCGTATATTCTTACACTGTTTCGGAATCCAACGAAAAAACACTCGGTTATATTTACGACAGAACAGTTTATGAGGTGGTTTATACCGTAACGGATAATAACGGTGTGCTTGTTGCGGAAAGAATAATTAAAACAGACGGAGAGATTGTTGACGAAACCGTATTTAACAACGTTTATATTCCGCCGATTATTCCTACCGTTCCTATCATTCCTATTATCCCCATAATTCCCGATGTGGATATACCTGAAATTGATATTCCCGATTTCCCGTCTGACGAAGAAAATCCGCCTGAATCTGACTCCGGCAACAATATTGATGCGGAAAACTCTGAGGATGAAAAATCGGAAACAGATGCAGATATTCCCCAAACGGGAAGCGAAATTTCCTTGACCTTTATTATGGCATTCATCGGTTTTGTCTTATCGGCATGCGCACTTTTATTCTTTAGAAAAAAGAGATTTGAATAATTAACTGAAAGAAAATGAGGGTGGCCTTGCGGCTGCCCTCATTTTTGTTTAAAAACTTTCAAATTAATCAAAAAATTAACATTAATAAACCCTGAATGATTGCAACAATAATAAGGCAAACGCAAATTGAATTTGAAGGGGTGTAAACGAAATGTCAAAGAATAATTCAGTTGTTCCTCAGGCAAGAGCTGCTCTTGACCAGTTCAAGATGGAAGCTGCAAGAGAAGTTGGTGTTCAATCACCTCTCGAATAAAGTGTACGACATATAGTGAACTCTATGACAACATAATCAATATAATGTGCTTTAAAGCCGCCTTGTGATTACTAAGGCGGTTTTTTATGTTTATTGATTTAACACTTGAACAAAGTGCAAACAAGTTGTATAATAATTGTATATTTATAAATCCAACTCATACAGAGGTGAGTTAATTGAATATACTGCATATGAAGTATGCCGTTGAGGTCGCGAAGGTCGGTTCGCTCAACAAGGCGGCAGAAAGTCTTTATGTGGCTTTGCCTAACATAAGCCGTTCAATCAAAGAGCTTGAAGCTGATCTGGGTATAACTGTTTTTGACCGTACAGCAAAAGGAATGGTGCTCACTCCCGAAGGTGAAGAATTCATCAGCTACGCTAAAGATATTCTCAAGCAGATTGACCAGGTTGAGAATATGTATAAAAGCGGTCAGGTAAAGAAACAGAAGTTTTCCATTTCCGTGCCGCGAGCTTGTTACATTTCCGATGCATTTGCGGAGTTTTCAAAAACTCTTTCAAAGGATGCCTGTGAGATTTTCTATAAAGAAACCAATTCGCAGAGAACAATCAACAACATCCTTAACCACGACTATAAGCTCGGTATAATCCGATATGCGGAGAATTTTGATAAGTATTTCAAATCAATGCTTGAAGAAAAAGCACTCAGCTACGAAATGGTAACGGAGTTTTCTTATTGCCTTATTATGAGTGCCGATAATCCGCTTGCGAAGAAAGAAGAAATCACTTTTGATGATCTGACGGACTATATTGAAATTGCTCACGCTGACCCCTATGTGCCGTCACTTCCGCTCGCAAAAGTTGTCAAATCGGAACTTCCCGATAACATTGACCGCAGAATTATTATTTTTGAAAGAGCAAGTCAGTTTGATTTGCTTTCACAGAATCCCGAAACGTTTATGTGGGTTTCTCCCGCACCGCCGGGTGTTCTTGAAAGATACAACCTTGTTCAGAAAAAGTGTGTTGATAATAAAAAGGTATATAAAGATGTTCTGATATA
>JAZQKN010000077.1:0-20820 GCA_045542175.1 Acutalibacteraceae bacterium
TGTTCGATTCAGGCGACTATGAACCCATGCTTGACGAAAACGGTAACTACGTTTACGATGAAAACGGCAATCTCCGTGACATCGGTTACGAATGCGTTGACGAAGACCAGATTGAATGGTACATAAACAGAAGCAACGAGCTCAAGGCTGAAACAGGCGCTCTTGTTCCCTCACTCGCTTTCCAGCACATCGTTGTTGGCGACGTTTACGATGCACTTTTCCCCGAATCACCCGTTGAACTTGGCGTTCTGACTCCCAAATACAACGGCAAGGTTTACTCATTCTTCCCCAAGACCGATAACTTCACAGGTTTCCTTCTTGAATTCCCTTGCCCCGGTGTTTACAACAAGGGTCAGTTTGATGCAATGGTAAAACAGGGTGACGTTGCAGGTATCTTCTCAGGTCACGACCACATCAACTCCTATGAAACCGAGCTTGACGGCATCAGGATTATCAACACTCCCGGTGCAACTTATAATTCTTATGCCAAGGAATATCTCAGAGGCAGCCGTCTTATTACCGTTAAGGAAGACGATCCCGCAAACTTCACAAGCGAAGTAATCACAGTTAACGATATGGTACTCATCAACGATGATTACGCAGCAGAAATCGGTGTAAGCCGTTTCGTTGCTTACGTAAATATCTATTTTGCAAAGATTGTGCTTGCGTTAGGCAGAATGACAGGCATTTTCGCAAAGATTCTTCTTTAATAAATAAAGGTGCGTTGAATCAACAACGCACCTTTTCTTATTTTGTTTCAACGGTAAGAGTATGGATTCCGTTATCGTCAATTGAAATCGGGATTTCAAGAGTGCCTTTGAATCTTTCAAAGAACTCAGTTTCCTTGCCGTCAAGTAAAACTTTATATTCTTTGCCCTCGTCCATCGTTGCAATAACGGTGGATTTTTTGCTTTTACCGAAATAGGTTATCTCTGCCTTGAAACCGGTGTTATCTTCGCTGAATTCAGCCCTGTCAACCCAGACGTCAAAGCCTGTGTTGAATGTACCCGGCTTGAAATAAGCATTTGCCCACATTGTGATAGGCGTTGAAAGACCGCCGAAATTATGGAACCATCCGCCTCTGCCTGTTACAACGTTCACCATTTCAAACGTGTAGTAGGAATAGTCAACCTCACGTTTCCATATATCAAGAGCAAGCTTTGCTATGGTGTAGGCAAAATCGCTCTCGCCGAGATCGAGCATTGCTTTCCAGATGAACCACTGATGCGGGAACCAGATGTTACCGTTCCAGTAGCCGTTAACCATAAAATAGCCGGCGGTAACGTCAACGGCACTTATGCCGTAGGGAGAAAGCATTTCTTTTTCGTTCTTGAGATGACCGAGGATTGCGTTTTTCTGCTCTTCGTTACAGGCACCCGCAATAATCGGATAAATGCCGTCAAGACCCTTGTTGAGGTTTTCACCGTCTTCGGTAAGCATAAAGCCCTGAGGCTCATAATTTTCATTGTGGAGAACGTAGCTGAAATATCCGCTGTCCTTATCCCACGAATACTTAGTGAGGGCTGCGGTCAGTCTTTCGATATCGCTATTATAAACCGCAACGTCATCGGCTTTTCCGAGCTTTGAAGCGACCATTTTAAGAATTTTGCCGCATCTGATAAGCTGAGAGGTTGAAATAACGGGAGCGGTTGTGTCGCGGATATTTCTGTCCATCATCGCAACCTGAGCGGGGTAATCGTCCATACCGCTTGTGGAATAGAAATAATCGTAAGTGGTGGTAAGTCCGCTCTTGAGCTTTGCGGTTGTTGAGCCCTTAATTCTGCCTGCAAGGAACTCATAATAGAGCTTTGCTCTGGGATACATTTCAAGAAGCTTTGTTTTATCGTTTCTGCGTTTGAGCATTTCAAGATAGAGATACATCTGCACGGGGACGGGGGAGCCGTGATGCAAGAACGCATAGTCCTTGTTGTTTTCATCGCTGAAATAGGTATCGAGGCTGTATTCGGCAAACTTTTCAGAATAATCGTTCATACCCAGCCCGATAAAGCCTGAATCCCAGGTGTAAAGGCAGTCCCATCTCTTGCCGGGAGTATGGTGAATAATATATTCGCCGTGCTTATAAATCGGGTAAACCGCATTCACCATAACGGTTGATTTGAGAATATCACAGCTCAGTTCATACTTTTTGCCTTCGTTTTTGTATGAAGCCGCGCCGACCTCTCTTAAGCGTTCGTTGTAGATTCTCTCGTATTCCTGTTCGGATTTATATTCTGTTTCACCCTTTGAGATAACGGCATATTCAACGTGATTGCTGTTGGGGTTTACAAAAATTGTGTGAACGATTGAGTTGAGGAAGAAACCGTCATCGCTGTGTTTTCTTGAAAAAGCGCCCGTGAAGCTTTCGGTAACGTCATCAAAAGTCGGGTCGGAGTTTGAAAGTCTTGCAGTCATACAGTCCTCAAGGGCACCCGTTTCGATGGTGCGGAATCTTGTGTTATCGTTGAAAGTGCGAAGAATAAATCTGCCGTCAACGTTTTTATATTTACACTCTGTTATATAACCTCCGTCAGCGTGCTTTTCGGTTTTGTAATCGGGCATGAATTCATAGGCTGTCATATCAGCTCTGATTTTTTCACAATCCTCTTTTTCGCAGATGCAGAAAAAGTCAAATTCAATTCCGCCTGTGCCGAGTGCTTCAAGATTAATTCTGAATTCGCCCTTGCCGATTTCACCTATATCAAAGAATTTGATTGCGGGCTCATCAACGGGCTCAAATTCGAGAGTGGTGTTTCCGTTAAGTGTGAACGTTGCCACGGTGTCGGCGGGCACGATATTAACGCCTACCATCTTACCCTGTATGTATTCAATGTCCGCAGAACGGTATCTGACGGCGAATACGGGGTTTTTATAATCATTGGTGACGTTCATTGCGAGCGAAACAAAATCGCCTTTTTCGCCGCCGAATGGCAAAAGAACACGGTGAGGCATATGCCATTTGCCCGCTCTGTCACCGAGACCGAAGCCGCCTGTGAATCTGTTATCGGCAAATTCACCTTTTTTGAAGCCATCGGCATTCTGCTCATCCCACGGACGGGTTATTGCGTATGTGTAGCTGTCATATTCAAGTGCTTTTTTGAAATCACTCTTTTCGGGTAAAGAAAGCTTGCAGTAAGAGGGGTCAGGGTACTCAACCGATTCAAAGAAGTTTATAACGCAGTTCTGAATAAGGTCTGTGTTGTTAACAAGCTCTGTTCTTACAAGAGTGCTTTCGTCATCAAGCTTAACGTAGGAAACTTCGGCATAAACCCTGTCTTTCCATTCAAGGTCGTATCTGTAGGTGAAGATTGAATAATCGGGACTGCATCTCCACGGATGACAACCCGAGGGCAGAGTTGCGTTGGGAACTTTTATATCACCGCCGAAAATAGCGGGAGCAACCGTAAAATCAAAGCGTACACCCTTGGCAAAACCGTGGTCGGCAATTCGTGAAAGACCCATATATTTTTTACCGTAAGGACCCCACGCGGGAAAGCATTTTGAATAGATAGCCATAATAATCTCCTTTTGGAAATAGTAACAATTAATTTTACCATAAAAACAGTTAATACACAATAGAAAAAGAAAAGCTTCCGACTTTTAATCGGAAGCTTTTTGAATTATTTCATATATCTCTCGCAGATGAATTCATAGGTTGAACCGTTTTCAATTGCCGTTTTCATAACGTCAACTTCAGCAAGCTCGCCGTCAACGTAGAGCACCCAGTAGAAGCCCTCTGTGTTGTGGTCGTGCTTAACACCGTCAACGGTGTAAACAACGTAGCCTGTGCTTTCTTCTCTGCCTTCAAGCAAACCTGCTTCAACAAGAGCTTCGCCGATGGTTTCTTTGTCTGTTCTGATGCCGAAGGTTGTTTCTTTGTCGTCTTTGTGAACAGCTTTGAAAACAAACATATTCTTGCTGTCGTCAGCACCGAGAATTGTGATGCCGTCGGGGAATGTGAAGCTTTCTTCTTTTGTTACGTTATCTTCAGCGGCAGTCTTTGTTGTGGTGTCTGTTTCTTTTTTATCAGAAGCACAGCCTGTGAAAATCAAAGCAAAAGTAAGAATTGCAAGTAAAAGAGCAGTTATTTTTTTCATAATAATCAACCTTTCTTTGTTTCGGGAAGACGGTGCTTTTTTTGGTAACCTTTAAAAGCCTTTGTGAATTTTTCTCCGCCCGAGTTCTTATAATTGTTAAGGTATTCGTGAGTATCAAATACCGATTTGTTAATCTGAATAATGCAAACCGCGATGTTTGAGCAGTGGTCGGAAACTCTTGAATAGTTGTTGAGCAGGTCGGAAAGGATAAATCCGAGCTCAATCGTACAGTCGCCGCCCGTGAGTCTTGCGATGTGTCTGCTCTTGATGTCACTGAGCATTTCGTCAATAACCTGTTCAAGAGGCTCAACCTCAAGAGCAAGAACAGGATTATTATAGCAGAATGAATCTGTTGTCAGACCTACGATTTCAGAAAGAGCGCTGCTTGCAATCTTAAGTTCTGCCTTTGCGTGCTCTGAGAAAGAAATGCCCTTTTCCTCAATTTCCTGTGCAACCTTCATAATGCTTACTGCGTGGTCGCCGATTCTTTCAAAGTCGCCGATTGAGTGAAGCAGAGTTGAAACCGTGTTACTGTCTTCATCGGAAAGCTGACTGCTTGAAAGCTTAACAAGGAAAGTGCCGAGCTTATCTTCATATTCGTCAAGAAGTTGTTCGTCGGCAACGATTTTTTCTGCTGCCTTTTTATCGAATCCCTCAAGCAGAGGAATGGCGTTGAGCAATGCATCAGCTGCAATTCTTGCCATCTTTACGGTGTATTCCTTACACTGATTAACTGCAAGAGAGGGCGAAGCAAGGAGTCTTTCGTCAAGGAAAGTTTCTTTGTTTCTGTTGGGTGATTTCTTATCTTTAACAAGCTTAATTGCAAGCTTTTCAAGCTGCTTTGTAAAGGGGAAGAGCAGGATTGTTGTTGCAACGTTAAATAAGCTGTGGATAATCGCAATTCCGACAGGGTCAATGGATTTATCGTTGAATGAGAAGTGAATAATTGCGTCAAGAATAAGATAAAGAGCAAGCCATACAGCCGTACCGATAATGTTGAAGCTTATGTGAACGGCAGTAACTCTTTTTGCGTTTTTGTTAACGCCGAAGCTTGAAAGAACAGCGGTGATACATGTACCGATATTCTGACCCATAATAATGGGTATCGCCATACCGAATGAAATACCGCCCGTTAATGAAAGCGCCTGTAAAATACCGACGGTTGCTGAAGAACTCTGAACAACTGCGGTTAAAACAATGCCTACAAGCAAGCCGAGAATGGGGTTAGTGAACATACCCATTGCTTTGGCAAAAGCTTCGCTTTCGGCAAGAGGATCCATCGAATCGCTCATAAGCTCCATACCGTACATAAGAATTGCAAAGCCCATCATAATTGAGCCGATATCCTTGCTGCGGTTCTTTTTTGCTGTCATCATAAGCAGAATGCCGACAAGTGCAACAAGGGGGGAGAATGATGAGGGCTTGAGCAGAGAAACAAAAATGTTGTCGCTGTCAATACCCGCAAGGCTCAGAATCCAGGCGGTAATGGTTGTACCGATGTTGGTACCCATAATAACGCCTACGCTCTGACCGAGTTTCATTATACCCGAGTTAACAAGACCTACCAGCATAACCGTAACCGCCGATGATGACTGAATGGTTGCCGTTATGCCCGCACCGAGCAAAAGAGCTTTGATCGGCTTATTTGTCATTTTACCGAGTATGCTTTCAAGCTTACCGCCCGCAACTCTTTCAAGGCCGTTCGACATAGTTGACATACCGAAAAGAAAAAATGCCAGACCGCCGAGTAATGTGAAGATATTTAATATCGACATAGTACTCTCCATTTTTAAAAATATTTGACAATTTCAGTATAAAGCCTTGAAGCGGAAATTGCAATAATTATTTTATGAACGGCAAATGATTTTATAAGTTTGAATGAATTTTATCAACAATCAATGCCTATAATTATAATAAATAAAAAATAAAGCCGAACCCTCGAGGGTTCGGCATAAAATCGGAATTATTCAGCGAGCATCTTTTCGATTGCGGCAATTTCAACGCAAACGCAAAGAATCTCAACCGCTTTGCAGAGTTCATCCCTTGACGGGAAGGTGGGGGCAATGCGGATATTTTTATCAAGAGGATCGTTGCCGTAAGGGAATGTAGCGCCGGCACCCGTCAGGGTTACACCTGCCTCCTTGCAAAGAGCAACGGTTCTTTTTGCGCATCCTTCGTAAACGTCAAGGCTGATAAAGTAACCGCCGTTGGGGTTAGTCCAGGAAGCGATGCCTTTGCCTGCAAGCTTTTCGTTGAAAGCGGTAAGAACAGCATCAAACTTGGGCTTGAGGATTTCTGCGTGACGAAGCATATGAGCTTCGATACCTGCTTTGTTTTTGAAGAAATTTGCGTGGCGGAGCTGATTGATTTTATCGTAACCGATTGTCTGAACGGTCATTCTGCCCTTGATTGTGGCGATGTTGTTTGTTGAAGCTGCAAGTGCTGCTACACCAGCACCGGGGAACGAAATTTTTGATGTTGAGGTAACTTCGATGAAGTTGTCTTCCGTGCCGAATTCCTTGCAAGCTTCAAAGATATTGAGAAGCTTGTCTGTTGTTTTGTTAACGTGATGAACGCAGTAAGCGTTATCCCAGATAACTCTGAAATCCTTTGCGGCGGGTTTAAGAGCGGCAAAGCGGCGTACAACCTCGTCGGAATAGGTGATGCCCGAAGGATTTGAATACATAGGAACACAGAAAGCACCTTTTACGCTTTCGTCTTTTACGAGCTCCTCAATCATATCCATATCGGGGCCGTTTTCGTCGGTGGGAATATTAATCATTTCAATTCCGAAATGCTCAAGAATTGAAAAATGTCTGTCATAGCCGGGTACGGGGCAGAGGAATTTAACTTTGTCAAGCTTTGACCAGGGTTTATCGCCTGCACCGAAAAGCATACACTGTGCGATATAGTCATACATAATTGTAAGGCTTGCATTGCCGAAAACAATAACGTTCTCAACGGGAACGTCAAGAATTTCCGCAAATAAAGACTTGCATTCGGGAATACCGTCAAGGATACCGTAGTTACGCACGTCAAAGCCGTTTGAAGCCTTGTAGTTGCCAAGATAATCGGGATTTACAAGCTCGTTTGTAAGGTCAAGCTGGTCAGCACCGGGCTTACCTCTTGACATATCAAGCTTAAGTCCGAGAGCCTTAAAAGCGTTATATTCATTTCTTAAAGCGTCAAGACGCTCATTGAGTTTATCTTTGCCGAGATTCTGAAGATTCATTTTAATATCCCTCCGAATAATCTTGCCTTATATTCTATAGTATATTTGAAAAATTTGCAAGTGTTATTTACAAATCTTGCAGAATAACTGGCAATTTCTTTAAAATGACCATAAATTTTGCGAAAACGGACGAGCTTTAATGCAAAATGATAATAAATTGTTATGTTCAGTTCAAATAAGTTACAAAAAAGTTAAATATAATTACAAAATTAATACAGTTGTGTCATATATATTGATTTTGGTGTATCAGGTTGCTATATTTGTTTTGAGGAAAAAATAAGTAAAAGGGTGAGAATATGGAAAGATTGAAACGAAAAATAGCTTTCGAATATAAAATGTTCCGAAAAGAAATAAGCTGGCTTGAATACGCATTCTGGTGGGTTATCAGAATTCTGATGTTTATCGGCGCAATCAAAGCAACAATAGATGAAGCGGAATATCTGACAATGCTTATGTGGTCAAATCTTGCTTTGCTGTTTGTGCTGCCGACCTTACATATTCTGCCGAGAAAATGGTGCTTTTTTGCAAACCTTAGCCATCATAACCAGACCGTATCTGTTTTTATGGTGCTGATTACCGCATATATCGGCAACTATTTTGAGCTTTACCATAAAATGGATGCCTATGATTTTCTCGTTCACTTTTTCAGCGGAATAGTCTGCGTGTTTGTCGGTTATGACCTTGCGAGAGCGCTTGCTCCGAAAAGCAGAGATAAGTTTGATACCAATATTTCAACAATAATCGGATTCGGAATTTCGTGCTTTGCGGCAATTTTCTGGGAGATATACGAATTTTCGTTTGATATAATAATGGACGAAAATACCCAGAGGTATCTTGATACTCCCGAGCCGATACTTATCAGTATTTTCAGACCGTACGTTGAACAGTATCCGCTGTTTGATACGATGAGCGATATTATTGCGGGCTTGGTCGGAGCGGTAGTCGGCGGCTTGCTTTTCAGAATAATTCTTGTTGTTGCCGAAAAGAGGAAACCCAGAGCCGTAGAAATCAAAACAGAAAAAGAAGCTGTAACGGCATAAAAAAGGGGAGCAGGCACAAAACCTGCTCCCTTAAGTTTATTGAATTAACCGAAATATCTTGCAAGAAGACCTGCAAATGCCTTGCCGTGTCTTGCTTCGTCGCGAGCCATTTCGTGAACTGTATCGTGGATAGCGTCAAGACCCTGTTCCTTAGCCATCTTTGCAAGGTCAAACTTACCCTGTGTTGCGCCGTTTTCAGCTTCAACTCTCATTTCGAGGTTCTTCTTTGTGCTGTCTGTTACAACTTCACCGAGAAGCTCTGCAAACTTTGCTGCGTGTTCAGCCTCTTCATAAGCTGCCTTTTCCCAGTAAAGACCGATTTCGGGATAGCCTTCTCTGTGAGCAACTCTTGCCATTGCAAGGTACATACCTACTTCTGTGCATTCGCCCATATAGTTAGCTCTGAGACCTTCGATGATTGCGGGGTCAACGCCCTGTGCAACACCGAGAACGTGCTCTGCTGCCCAATTCATTTCGCCGCTCTGTTCATTGAACTTTGAAGCGGGAACACCGCACTGGGGACACTTTTCGGGAGCTGAATCACCTTCGTGAACATAACCGCAAACGCTGCATACATACTTTTTCATAATATAAATCCTCCAAAAAAATAATTTTAATATTTGTTATCCGAGAGTTTTTGAACACTCGGGACAGTAACCTGAAAACATAACTGACTGTGAAACAACCTTGCCGCCGAAATGATTTCTTGCAGTTTTGGTAAGGTCAATTTCATCCATAAAAATATCGAATACTCCGCCGCAATCGAGGCAGGAGAGGTGATAATGAGGAGAAACGTTGCCGTCATATCTTGCCGTACCGCCTGAGCCGAAACGTAAAATCTTATTTTCGCTTTCGAGCAGTGCAAGATTTCTGTAAACCGTTGCAAGACTTAAAGCGGGCATTGAAGATTTAAGCGACAGGTAAACATCCTCGGCGGTGGGGTGGTCGGTTCGTGAGCATAAGTTGTTATAAACCGCATCTCGCTGCTTACTGTGTTTTACCATGTTTACTCTCCTTTCATAAAATTGATAATCATTATCGTTATCAATATTATAATTCGACTTTTTGATTTTGTCAATACTTTTTTGAAAAAAATTATCCGATGCCAAAAATTATTTTCAGCATCGGATTTTTATTATTTATTTTTCTTTTTTTCTGAATCTGAAAAGGCCGATAAGAATTGAAATTTCGCTCAGAAGCTCTGTGCCGACTGCAACTATCGAGCCGCAGGAAGCGTTATATACAAGCCACATAAGAGAGGTGGGGAGGGTAAGTGCGCGAAGCTGCTGTGCTTTTATATTCCAGGAAACAAAAGAAGCGATACACATAGCGAATATCGGAAGAAGAGAGAAAGGTGATGTGTAAGTTATAACTCCGCTAATGATAAATGCGGTTGCAAAAAGAGCGGGACAAAAAAGGCTGTCAATAAACTTGTTTTTTGTTCTGAATGAATAAACAATGCCTCTTACTGCTCCGATATAATTGCAAATCATTCCCTCGTATGCACCAAGCATCAGATACTGTGTGCCGAAAAGCAGACCCGCAATTGCCTGCATTGCAACTATTCTTTTGTGAGTTTTCTGCTGATATGAAAAAAGCAGAAAGAAAGTAGCGATTATGCTGATAATCTGCGAAATGATATATACCGTTCCGTTTTCGGAAATGTAATTCTTAATTGTATCCATAAATTACCTCAATCTCAATAATAACAGATGGTATTATATTACTTTTTAAAATAATCTTCAACGGTAATGTGAAATAATTATTTGCAGTGTAAAACGTATAATTTGTAACTTACTCACAGAAATATATATTAATGTATTAATAATTACAAATTATAATAAGTTTAATCAAATTTTAACATTTATTTTATAAAATCAAAAACTGCGTACTGCCGAAAAATGACAGTACACAGTTAATCTTTGATACATACGGAGCAGATATAACCGTCTGCAATTTCTTTAAAAGAACAGCTGAAGCCTTGCTCGGAGCAGATGATTCCGTTTTTGTTTATGTCAAACGAAACGCTTTTTATATCTGAGCCGAGACCCGTACCGATGCATTTGAAATATGCTTCTTTCAGAGTCCATATTCTGAAAAAACCGTCTGAGGATGAATTGATATAATCAATTTCTTTTGCAGTTGCAAATTTTTCACAAGCTCTCGGATTAACGGTGCGTATTTTTTCAACGTCAATGCCGATTTCTTTTTCTGAAACTGCACAGATAACCAGATTACCGCTGTGGCTGACGTTGAATTTGATTTGAGCGTTTACGGAATACGGTTTGCCGTTTTCTGATATGCCGAAAACAATTTCATCGCAGGGGATACCGCAGTTTTCCGAAATTGCTTTTCTGCAAAGTGCATCAGCGGCAATTTTGGAAAGACGCTTGTCTGCATTCAGCAAACGGTCGGCGGCAAGCTTCTTTTCGCTGTTCATCTGCGAATACCAAAGCTCAGCCTCATCTTCGGAAACGGTTGTTATATCAAGAGAATAAATCTTTAAGTTTTCCATTTATCAGTTAAGGAAGCCTACTACGTTAACCATAATATAGGCGATTGTGAAGCCGACTGCAATACCGCCGAGAATTTCGGGGATTGTATGACCTTCAACCTTTTTAACGTCGTCTGTTTCGTTACCGCAAACCTTTGCCTGAAGACGGTTGAAAGCGTCGGTGAGACGGCTTACGGGAAGTCTGACCATACGGGCGTCAAACATTGTGATAAATGCAAAAACGCCGGCTACGGCAAAAATATCCGAGAAGAAACCGTTTCTGAAACCGATGCAGGTGCAAAGGGCAATTACGGTTGCAGTGTGGGAACTGGGGAAACCGCCGAGCTTAAAGAAAGTGCCTACAGTAATCTTTTTGTATTTTTCACCTTTGCTCTTGTGGTAAATTATTTTAACTGCGTTGATGATAACTTTAATAATCTGAGCAACCAACCAGGAAAGCCAGCAAACAAAAAATATTTTCATAAATACAAACTCCTCATATTAAAGAAATAAATAACAAAATAATATTCAATCCAGTTAATCATATAACATTGTCTAATTAAAATCAAGTATATTTTTATTGAAAATATAAATTATTTGTGTTAAAATTGTCGAGTATGGTAAAATTTTAGAATGGGGGATAACGCTTTGAAGAAAAAGAATGCAAATCTTGTTACAATTGAAATTCCCGAGTACGAAACCCTTAAAGAAATAATCGTCAAGGGTAAGGATATGGGCGGAGACAAGCGCCAGTATATGTTCCTTGATAAAGAAAAGAATATGTGCGAGAGAAGCTATAACGAAACCTGGAGAGAAATCGTAGGTCTCGGCACTTATTGGCATTCACTCGGTCTTAAGGGCGGTAAGAAAATCGCTATCATCGGTGAAAACGTTTTCGGCTGGATGATTGCTTATTATGCAACTCTTGTCGGCGGCAACATCACAGTGCCTATGGACTGTAAGCTTTCGGCAGATGACCTTGCTGACCAGCTTATCCGTTGCGACTGTGACGCTCTTGTTTACACAACAAAATTCGACGGTATGGTTGAAGAGTTCAAGGCAAACAAGGATATCAAGTTTGAGCATTATTTCAGCTGTGACGATTTCGACGAATATTATAAAAAGGGCTGGGAGCTCTATGACGCAGGCGACACTGCTTTCGTTGATACAGAAGTTAAGCCCGAAGACCTCGCCTGCATTGTTTACACATCGGGTACAACAGGTAAGAGCAAGGGCGTTATGCTTACTCACAAGAACATTGCAAGCAACTGCTCGGCATCTTGCCGTGTGCTTTCCGGCAAGCACGCAATCGGCTTCCTTCCTCTTAACCACACCTATGCGTGGGTAAGTGCTCTTTTCGCTTCATATATCGTTCAGGAATGGGGATATATGTGCGACAGCATCAAGGATATTCAAAAGGATCTTAAGAAAATTCAGCCCTATAACTTTGCGGGTGTTCCTCTTGTTGTTGAAACAATTTACGACCGTATCTGGAAGACAGCAAGAAAAACCGGCAGAGAAGAAGTGCTTAAAAAAGGTCTTAAAATCAGCAATGCACTTCTTAAAGTCGGCATCGACAGAAGACGCAAGATTTTTAAAACAATTCTTGATAATCTCGGCGGCAATCTTTCAATGATTGTTTGCGGCGGTGCAAATCTTGATCCCAAATATGAAGAGGGTATGAGAGAATTCGGTATTGACGTTTATAACGGCTACGGTCTTACGGAATGCTCACCCGCAATCACCTGCAACAGACCTGATAAATTCAAGCCCGGCAGTGTAGGTGTGCCTCTCGGCTGCTGTGAAGTTAAGATTAATGAGCCCGACGAGGAAGGCGTTGGTGAAATCTACGTAAGAGGTACCAACGTTATGGTAGGTTACTACGGAGAGCCCGAAGCAACTGCAGCGGTATTTGACGGCGAATGGCTCAAAACAGGTGACTTCGGCAGAATCGACGAAGACGGTTTCCTCTTTATGGTTGGCAGAAAGAAGAATCTTATTGTTCTTTCAAACGGCAAAAACGTATCACCCGAAGAACTTGAATTCAAGCTTTCCTGTATTGATTACGTTAAGGAAGTTCTTGTTTACGAAGAAAACAGACAGATTGTTGCTGAGCTTTTCCTCAACGAAGAGGATTATCCCGATTGCAGAGACCGCATCAAGGGAGATATCGATGAGTTTAACAGAAAAATGCCTCTCTTCAAGAATATTGCAAGATTCAAGATTCGTGACGAAGAATTCCCCAAGACAACCACACTCAAGATTGTCAGAAAGTATTCAGATAAATAAGATAAATAAAAATCCGCTCTGCTTAGCAGGGCGGATTTTTTTATATTTCAACTGTTTGCGCTTGAATTTCAAGAGCATTTAAAAGCTTATTGAAAACGTCGTCGGTTCTGATTTTTAACGTTGCGGAGTTGTCACTCGGGTGGCAACAAAAAAATTCGTTTTTCAGCAAATCGGAATCAACTGCAAGCTTTACCTTTTTCTCTTTGTCAAAAATCAGACTTGTTATACTCAGTGAGCCGGGGGTTGTGGAGAGCAGTGTTTTCATTTCTTCTCCGCTTGCAAAGGAAAGCCTTGACGTGCCCAGCTTTTTTGAAACATCCTTTGTTACAAAAGCTTTATCACCCTTCATAAGCAATAAATAATATACGCTTTTGGGCGTGTTTGTGAGTAAAAGATTTTTGCAGATTTCACCGCCGATAATCTTTTCGATTTCTTTGCATTCTTCAATTGAAAATGCGGGCGGATGTTCTGCTTTTGAGTATTCCATGCCGATTTCATCAAGAAAACGGCAAACGGTTTCTTTGTTCAATTTATCTCACCTTATCAGAAAATAAATGCTGAGGCATAGTCGCTTTCTTTTATTGAAACTGTTTTCCAAGGACCGCTGCTGCATTCTTCGTGCGTTAATATGCCGTTTTCATATGTGTGAATGTTAAGATACGCATCTTTTTCAAGCTGATTTGCCCAGGTTTTGTCTGCTTTAAATCTTATATTATTATATATTGTGTCGGCATCGGTATAAACTGAATATCTTAATGTTGTGCAGCAGAAATAAACGATATTTCCTTCGTCATCAAACTCTGCATAAAGCCTTGTGTTGTTGCTTTGTATAAAATATTTGTTTTTGTCAATGCTGATAAATTCAAGTATTTCTTCTGTTGTTTCGGTGCCGTTTACATCAGACGAAGCGGCGTAGCGGAAAGCGTTCTGATCTTTTGTAAAATCAACGCGGATTTTTTTTGTTGAATCTTCAGAGATAAAAGAGAGAGTTCTTGAACCGTCAGCCTTTTTATCATATCGGATATCAGCACCGTTACTGTGGGCGGCAAAGACTTCTTTGGCTTTTTCTTCCGTCAGATTTTCTTCAAAGTTTTCAGTAAGAAAAAAAGAATTCAGAAGAAACGGGTCAAAGTAGGTGAGGATATAGTTTTCGTTAAGGAAAAACTTCTCACTGTCTGCTGCTTTGATGGAGTTGTTATGCTCGTTTTCAAGTATCTGCACTTTGTTTTTAATTGCAGTAACAACCGAATTATAACGGCTGACGCAGTCCAGAAAAGTGTTTCCGCGATTTGTGATGTTAAGCATATCGGCAGATTTTGAAACGGGAGCCTCTGTTTCGGAATCAGCGGAGTTACTGTTATTGTTACCGCACGAACAGAGCAAAAGCAAAATGGCAGACAACAGAATTGCAACTGTTTTTTTCATTTCAAACCTCAAAAAACAAGAGCAAAGTTAATTAACTCTGCTCCCGTATAAATCATAATTATTTTTCGCTTAAAAGCTTTGCAAGTTCAGACATAAATGTGTTTATATCCTTGAACTGACGGTAAACCGAGGCGAAGCGTACGTAAGCAACCTCATCAAGATTCTTAAGCTTATCCATAGCGAGCTCGCCGATGCGCACCGAAGTTACCTCGCGGTCAAGTGAATTCTGAAGGGTTGCTTCGATTTCATTAACTGCAGTTTCGATGCTGTCAAGAGAAACGGGCCTTTTTTCGCAAGCTCTGAGCATTCCGTTGAAGAGTTTGTTTCTGTCAAAAACCTCGCGGGACTTATCCTTTTTAACAACGATTACGGGAACGCTTTCAATAATCTCGTATGTTGTGAATCTTTTCATACAGCTTGTGCATTCTCTTCGGCGGCGAATACGCTCGCCCTCATCTGTGGGTCTTGAGTCAATTACTTTGCTTTCTTCGCAGCCGCAAAACGGACATTTCATTGGTTTAACACTCCTTTGAATTTTGTCGCAAGAAAATTATACCATATATTGATGAATTTGCAAGCTTTTTTATAAATTTTGAACATAATCAAGCGCCTGAACAAGTTCGGAATATTCTCCGTAATTGCTTCTGTACAGTTCAATCATAAAGTCACCGCCGTAATTTGCGTTGTTCATAATCTTTAGTAGCTTTGCAAAATCAAACCCGCCCTTTCCGGGTGCAAGGCAGTCAAAGCCCTCTTTGTGGTCGCTGATGTGAACGTGAACAATATTTCCGGCAAACTCTTTTGCAAAAGTAAGCGGCTCAAAGCCGGCTCTGACAGATTGTTTTACGTCAAAAACCATATTGAATTTATCTCCGAGAGTCTCTCTCATTTCAGAAAGGAAGGTCGGGCTTTCACTTAAATGGTTATTTACGTTTTCCTGCGCAACGGTAACGCCGAATTTTCTGCCCTCGTCAACAAGCTTTTCGAAGCGTTCAAAATATTCTGCGTTGCTTATTTTTTGCGGTAATTTTGAACCGTGGATAATTGAAATTTTTGCACCGAGTTCAGCGGTTACCTCGAAATCCCGTTTGTAGAATTCAAGCATATCGTCAAATCTTCTCAGATACTCACTGAAAAGCATATAAGTTTCTGCAAAAGAGGAGAAAGGGTGAACGGATACAACGTCGATGCCGTATTCAGTTTTGATTCTGTTAAGTTCCTTTGCAAACGTAAGAGTTGTTTCGGTGGGGGAGTTGAGAAAAATTTCGCATTTCTTTACGCCGAGTTCACCGAGTTTTTTTAACGCTTCTTCGGTGCAAAGCGGATATAAACAGGAAGATGAAACGCCGAACGACATATTTTATACCTCACTGGTAATATTTTAGATTTGAAATCAGAACGGTGAAAACGTATAATTTATATAGATAGGAAGACAAAGATAGGAGGACAAAATGAAAGATATATTTTTACAGCTTCACCGCTCGTCAAAGCTGACGCTGATTATAGGCGGATTAACGGTTGCCGCAGTTATTATTGTATCCGCAGTTTTGTATTTCGGAGCGGGTGTTTTCTGGGAGTACTATCCGTCTGTTGCAAAGAGTGAATGGCTGCTTGCAAACTCAAGACCGCTCGGAATAGGCGTTTGCCTTGCGGCACTTGTTACCGAATACGTTTCCGCAAAAAAATTATAACATAACGTAACAACTAATTCAACAAATAAAAAGTCGGGGAAAATCTGTGATTTATCTCGACTTTTTTATTTTGCTGTGTTAATATAGAAAACAAGAAGATTTTTCTTTTAAGGAGGTCAATTATGAAAAACGAGCTTCATTATTATGATATTTATCCCAAGGTTTTTGCCGCGGGCAAAGAGGTTGAAATTACAGTTAAGCCTCTCGGCTGTCACGCAGAATTCAAAAAGCCCGAATCAACCGCGCTCACAATCTACGGCCTTGAAGACGGAAATCCCCGCGACTATGCTTCAAGAGGCAACGGCAAAGAGATTCCTTATGAATTTGACGGCAAAAACATAAAATTCAGATATACTTTCCCTAAGGAACAGCAGTATTTCATCCGCTTTATGGATAGAGAAACCAATAAAAGAATCGTTCAGCTTTGCGTTTACGCACTTGCTGAAGACCTTTGCGGCAGATATCCTTTCATAGGTGATTTGCATATGCATACCTGTCGCTCAGACGGAAGACAGGAGCCTGCAATTGTTTGCGCAAACTACAGAAAGCACGGCTATGATTTCTTCGCAATCACAGACCATCACCGTTATTATCCTTCGCTTGAAGCTATTGCGGCATACAAGGACGTTCCCATTGAATTCAATATCGTTCCCGGTGAAGAAGTTCATCTTCCCGATGAAGGCGATATGATTAACGACGTTCACATCGTAAATTTCGGCGGCAACTATTCAGTTAATGCGGTTGTTGAGGACGTTCAGATTGAAGAAGTGGGCGATGCCGAAGAGCTTCGCTCGTATAAAGGCTTCCCTTGTCCCAAGGTGCTTTCAATCAAGGAATATCAGCAGGAAGTTCTTGCTCTTGCAGAAACACTTGTTATTCCAGATAACGTTGAAAAGTTTGCCTATGCAAGCTGTGTGTGGGCTTTCAACCACATAAAGAAAGCGGGCGGTCTCGGAATATTTGCTCATCCTTATTGGATTTCAAACGTTTATCAGGTGCCCGAAACCCTTACGGATTATCTTCTTGAAACTCAGCCGTTTGATGCTTTTGAAGTTCTCGGCGGCGAAATCTACTATGAACAGAACGGTTTCCAGACTCAGAAGTATTATGAGGACAGAGCAAAGGGCAGAAAGTATCCCATCGTTGGCAGTACCGACAGCCACAGCTCTATTGAAAGCAACGACAAGGCATACTGTGCTTCAACAATGGTATTCTCACCGTTAAACGAAAAGGATGCCATTATTGATTCAATCAAGAAAGAATATTCGGTTGCGATTGACGGAATCAGCAAGGAATTAAGACTTGTAGGCGAGTTCAGACTTTCAAAATATGCGTGGTTCTTACTTCAGGAATTCTTCCCGCTTCACGATGACCTCTGCCACGAAGAGGGCAGAGCGATGAAAGATTACGTCTGCGGTGTTGAAGGAGCAAAAGAAATGCTCGAATTCATCAGCGGCAGAATGAAAAAACAGAGAGAAAAATATTTCAGGTTCTGATAATAAAAAACGGTGTGGTTTTAGCCACACCGTTTTTTTAATTCTGCTGTACCGAGGGCAGAGCGAAATACATTTCCTCAAGCTCCTCGTAATGTCTGTAATATTTAGCCTGAGTGATATTTGAAGCGTTAAGACCGATTGTGGAAGCGAGAAGCGTTGCCCAATGCACACCGAATCCAGCACCGCTTAAGGCGGCGATTTCTTTATATGGAATGTAGTTACCCTTCGGAGGAACGTGCCAGTATTCTTTTGCAAGATTAACGGCATTTTTTACTTTTGAAATCAAAGATGTTTTAGTTTCGTTACCCATAAACTCAACCTCCGGATATAATCTGACATATTTTAACGAAAATTACAATTTCGTAATTAAGAGGTAACAAAAGTTACAAATCAGCCTCTTAAACTGTAAAGAATTGTAATTGGACTCGAAGTAAATCGGATGCTATACTGTAACTGTAGTAAGAAACGTTGGGAGGAGTTAATATGTTAGCGTTTAACGTAGTGGCAGTTCTCGTACTTGCGGCAACACCCGCACTCTGCATTCTTTCGGGTAAGGGGAAGGCAGAATAAAGAGAACAAATAAACCGCTTCGGTTGGATTTCAGCCGAAGCGGTTTTTCTTTAATTAAAGTCCTGTTTTTTCGCTGATGTATTTTCTTGCCATACAAGCGTATTCATAGGGGTTAGCTTTGGCGGGATCCTGTTCTGCTTCAACAACAACCCAGCCTTCGTAGTCGGCTTCAGCAAGAATATCAAAAACGGGAGTGAAGTCAAAGTCGCCGTCACCGGGAACGGTGAATGAGCCTGCTCTTACGCAGTCAAGGAAGCTCCAGCCCTTTTCTTTGCCTTCGTCAATAACGTTCTGACGGATGCTCTTGAGGTGAACGTGCTTAACTCTGTTAACGTATTTTTTAAGAACGCCGATTGCGTCTTCGCCTGAGAATGAAAGGTGACCTGTATCGTAAAGAAGATAAACGAGGTCGGGATCGGTGATTTCCATAAGCTTATCGATTTCAGCTTCTGTCTGAACACCTGTGCCCATGTGGTGATGAACTGTGAAATACATACCCTTTTCTTTTGCAAGTCTGCCCATTTCCTTGAAGCCTTTTGCAATGAGTTCCCACTGTTCGTCTGTGTAAACGGGCTTGTCACCGAAGATGCTAAGATCCTTGCCCTGAATTGAATTGCCCTGTTCTGAAGCGCCGATAACCTTTGCGCCGAGAGCGTGAAGAAAATCTCTGTGCTTGATGAAAGCTTCGATTGTTGCTTCATAGCCTTCTGAAAGAAGAAGTGATGAGAACCAGGCGTTGCAGATGCGAAGACCTCTTACGTCAAGCTTGTGCTTGAGGGTTTCAACGTCCTTGGGATATTTGTTACCGATTTCGCTGCCCTTGAAACCGCTGAGAGCCATTTCGCTCACGCACTGCTCAAATGTGTTTTCAGCACCGAGGTCGGGGAGATCGTCGTTTGTCCAGGCGATAGGGGCTATCGCAAGGCTTACCTTGTCTTTGTTAAGCATATTAAATTCCTCCGTTTATATTAATAAAGTCTTGCTTTTGCAATGTTTTCCTGCATATCTTCGTATGCAGCCTGTACTTTTTCACTTGTTGAAACTTCGGCAACTCCGACTCTCCACCAGGCATCGTAGCCGTCACTCATACTGCCGTGAACAACCTTGATGTCAAAAAGGCAGGGTACGGTCTGTGCTTTTGAATCGATGATAGCATCGCGAAGCTCTGAAACGCTTGTTACCGTGTAACCCTTACAGCCGTAACCTTCAGCGATTTTTGCAAAGTCAATCGGAACAATGGGGCCGTCAAGCATACCTGAAAGGGGATTTCTTGCCTGGAATCTTGTGCCGAATGTATCAGTGCCCTGATTGTTCTGGAGATTTTCAATACAACCCCAGCCTGAGTTATCAAAGAGCATAACGTTGATTTTCTGGCCTTCCATAACGGCGGTGTAAAGCTCACTGTGAAGCATAAGGAAACTGCCGTCGCCAACCATTGTGTAAATTTCTTTGTCAGGCTCTGCAAGCTTTACGCCGAGAGCACCGCAGATTTCATAACCCATACAGGAGAAACCGTATTCCATGTGGTATGTCTTGGGGACGGAAGCTCTCCAGAGCCTCTGCATACAACCGGGAAGGCTTCCCGATGATCCGATAACAACGGAATTCTTATCTATAAGCTTGTTGATTTCGCCGAGAGCTCTTGTCTGTGAAAGACCTTCTTTAAGATATACACTGTAGCAGCGGTCAACCTCTGCGGTGTATTCTTCTTTAGCCTGTGCAACCTCATCGCCCCAGCATGAATAGTATTCACGAAGCGAAAGCGCACCCATAATATCAAGAAGAGCCGTTTTTGCGTCTGCAATAACTGCTGTTGAATCCATTTTGAAAGCGTCAAAGGGGCAAACGTTGATTGAAAGCATCTTAACGTTAGGATTCTGGAAGCCCCATTTTGAAGCGGTTGTGAAGTCTGTAAGACGTGTGCCGACTGCGATGATAAGGTCAGCCTGTTTAGCGATTGCGTTTGCAGCTGCACCGCCTGTTACGCCTACGCCGCCGAGATTAAGGGGTAAATCCCAACGGATGTTGCCCTTGCCGGCCTGTGTTTCGCCGATCGGAATATTGAATTTCTCCGCAAAGAAGCGTGCGGTTTCCCAGGCTTCTGAATATGTAACGCCGCCGCCTACGATAAGCATAGGCTTTTCACTCTTCATAATTGCGCTTACCGCAGCTTCAATTTCGCGCTGTGTGGGGCTGCGTCTGTCGAGATACCATACTCTCTTTTTGAGGAAATAATCGGGATAATCGAAAGCTTCGCCTTCAACGTCCTGAGGCATTGCAAGACAAACTGTGCCTGTTTCTGCGGGGTCGGTGAGTACGCGCATTGCATTGAGGCAAGCGGTCATAAGCTGTTCGGGTCTTGAAATTCTGTCCCAGTATTTGCAAACCGCTTTGAAAGCATCGTTAGCGGTGATTGTGTAGTCAGAGGGCTGCTCAATCTGCTGAAGCACGGGGTCGGGCTGACGGCAGGCAAAAGTATCACCGGGGAG
>JAZQKN010000078.1:0-4111 GCA_045542175.1 Acutalibacteraceae bacterium
CCGTTCTCTCTATACCGCCGAAAGCCTTGCGATGCTTGATTCCGCTCTTGTTTCTGTTGAAGAAAATCTTGATATCACCAATCAAAGCAAGGTCAATTCAATTGCCCGCGCAATCAACGAAGCGATTGATAATCTCGAATATCTTCCCGCCGATTACGTTAAGGTTGAAGCGGCAATATCCGAAAGCGAAAAATATGATCGCAGGCTGTATTCTCAGGCAACTCTTGCTGCTCTTGAGCAAAGCATTTCCGCTGTTGAATACGGGCTGAGTATTACGGAGCAATCCAGAGTTGACGGCTTTGCAGAGCAAATCATCAATGCAATTTCTGCATTGGAATATGCCGCCGTTGTGCTTCGCAACGAGCCTCACGGAGTTATCGTCAGCGCAACGGCAAAGGAAATTGACCCCGACACCGCATTGACCGTCGATTTGAAGGATTCCTCCGATTTGCAGAGCGGTAATTTTGCGGTGGGCGGTACGGTAAAGAGCATAACTCTTTACGATATCAATTTACTTCTCAATGCTCAGAAAACACAGCCTGAAGGATTGGTAACCGTTAAAATAAAGCTGCCGAATGGCGTCGATCCCAAGCGATGCAAGGTTTATCACATTATTGATGACCCCGTTGACCCGCTTGTGCGCTATACAACAGCACTTGAAGGCAACTTCATTGTATTTGAAACCGATCATTTCAGCGAGTTTGCAGTTATAGAAGTCGAAACGGTGCTCAACAGCATCGAAATCACAAAACAGCCGGGCAAAACAGTTTATGCTCTCGGCGAAACGGTCAACACAAGCGGTCTTGAAGTTACCGCACATTACAGCGACGGCTCAACCAAAATTGTTTCAGACTATGATGTTTCAAGCGTTGATACTTTATCAATCGGCACTAAAACAATTACCGTTTACCACACATACAACGGAGTTACCAAAAGCGATTCATTTGAAATAACAGTAAACGGAGATAAAATTGCCGCAAATATCACTCTAAACGATGAAGATATCAATGAGTACAACAAGAAAGTTGCTTGGTATAAGGGATATTCGAGCGAATCCGTTAAGCTTGATTGCACAGCGGCAGACAAATATAAAGTTGAATGGAGCTCCGATAATCCAAAGGTGCTTGTTGATTCAAACGGAAATGTCACAAACAAAGGTTTTTTCTTTGCAAGAAAAGCAACGATAACCGTTAAAGTTACTGACAGTGCAGGCAATGTGCTTGCAACCGACAGCATCACCGTCAGATTCTATAAACTGAATTTCCAGCTTTCAGGAATTCAATCAACTATGGTTCAGGCGTTTAAGAAAAGCGGATTGATTTTCTGAGTTTATTCAGCCTCCCTCTTGAGGGAGGTGGCTCGGCGTTGAGCCGAGACGGAGGGAGTGAAAAACTCCGCTATGCTTAAAAACATAGCGGAGTTTAACCGTTCTTATTTGCCTCTTCCTCAATCAGTTTCACAAGCTCGTGAGGGTCAATGCCGAAGGCGTTTGCTATCCTCCAGAGTGTTTCAAAATTAGCTTTCTTGTCGCCGTTTTCAATCATTGAAAGATGGCTTCTTGCAATGCCTGCAAGACCGCTGAAAACCTCCTGCGAAAGCTCTTTTTCTTTTCGTAAACGGCGTATAACGGCGCCTACAGCATTTATATTAAATTCTTTCACGCAGACACCTCTTTTTATATTATATAGTAGAGTTTACAAATTATTATACAATTTTATGTCTACGATGATAGACAAAATTAAGGTTATCTGCTATAATATTCAAAAAATTCTTCGTTATTTTTAACAAATTTTCAAAAAACTGTGAATATAACCCGCAAAACCCGTATCTAAAGCTATGTGAAGATTGTGCAAGCACAATCTTCATCGGCAGGCAATAATGTCCGATTATATGCGGATTTTATATAAAGAATCTCTCAAACGAGGAGGTCTTAAAATGATAACCTTATTGCGAAGGATTCTTGTTTTGGTAATGTCATTGGCAATTATTTCAGCTGTACCTCAGTATCCTTTGCAGTTGACTGTTCCGAGGTTAAACCAGGCAGTATAATTCAACCGGGTTCATATCCCCAAAGCGAAGTCACAGACCGCAAAATACTTCAGGCTCTCAATAAAATGAAACCGAAATGGAAATCATACGGTTATTATTACGGTGACGGTAAAAATGCTCCCGGTGTTGACGAATGTTTTGCCGATGCTGTCTATTCATCTTGGCATGACACCAATATCGCAATCGCTTCGGATTATATGAAATATTGTGACGTAAATTATAAAGGTACGTCTGATTTTTTCAATTCCGCCGAACTCCCAGAAAGTATAAGCTAAGTAACCCCGAAAGAAACAGTTGAAACGGTTCATGGTCCGAATGAAGCATCAAAAGATAAAAGCCGTAACCGAAAACTCCTGATTGTTTTATCAGTGAGTCTGTCAGGCTTTGCGGTTTTGTCTATTGTTTATTCCAAAAAGAAATGCGAGGTGAAATAGTATGAAAAAATTTATCAGTATTTTACTTGTGCTGATTATCGGTGTTTCCGTGTCATCCTGTTCTTCTCTTCAAGAACCCGAAACAATCACACACTCCCCCACTACGTCTCAAACGGAAAACACCTCTGCGGAGGTTACTGTCAATGAAGAGCAAATATACTCCGATTATATTGCGGCGAACTCATCACGGTATTCAGAATTCCAAGGCGAAGAATCAACTTTTGAACCGAAATATACATACGTTGATCTGGATAACGATTCGGTTGACGAACTAATCTATTTTCTTGAATTCACTTCAGAGGATAATTTCGTTTATTCGTTCGCATACGTTTACCTGTTCGATATAGTCGACGGAGCTGCAACAGAAGTTTTCGGCTCAGATTCAGTCGGAAAATCAAGATTAACAACCGATATCAGAGTTTTCGAAGACGGCGGCGAAACATTTATCGCAATGGAGCTGAGAGACGGACGCGACGAACAAATCGGAACTCTTTATTCCTACAACGGCAAGGAGATTACCGTTGATTACAGCATAAGCGGCTGCTACAACGAACCGAGCTACTTCTCAGTTTCATATCTGGGAGATGACGCATTCACTGTTGACGCAAAATTCTTTACCGACATAACAGAAGATGAATTTTCCGTTCTCCAGAAAGACCTCGGTAATAAAGGCAAAACACTGTTCGATTCAGACGAGCAGTTTGATAAATAATCAGGAGGTTAATACTTATGAAAAAGATTATTAAAACTATTTCAACTTTTTTAGTTATTCTGATGACTTTTACAACATTATGTTTAAGTCCGGAAAACATTTCCCTAATTAAGGCAGAAGCAGCTTCGTTTAACGATATTAACAATTCATCTGTCTTTATAAAAGGTACATCTGGTAGATGCACTTTGGCATCGGCCGTTATGATGGTAAGAAGAACAGCGATGGCAACAGGAAACACTGGTTGGGCAAATATTACAGAAAATTCTATGAAATCTTCTGCGTGGATAGACGGACAAGGCTTAAGAAGAAGCTTCAGTTATTCAGGCATATCTGTTAAGCATGCATATTTGTCTTCTAATATCGATAACGCAAGTGAACTTAGAGACATTTTAAACAGCCATCCCGAAGGAATAGTGTTATATAACGCCGATTATCCGCATGCAATTCTTCTAACTGATTATACAAACGGGATATTCTACTGTGCCGATCCTGATTTGGGACCCAGCAAAGGAAGAATTCCTATAACTGAAGCTTATAAGCAGAAAGTTACAATAAATAATGCAGATAGATATTGGTATGTAGATTCTCCTAAAGTTACATTAACACATACACACAATTACACACTCACTAAAACAGTCCCTGCGACCTGCACAAGTGACGGTTATAAGCATTTCAGCTGCAGCTGCGGTTTAAGCCGAAGCGAAAAATATCAGAGCGCACTGGGTCACAGCTACACAAAGCTCTCTGGCAGCGAAAGTGCTCATCCTCATTATAAAATTTACAGTTGCTCAAACGGATGTGGTACAACAAAAAAGAGCAGCGAAACAAGCTACAATTCTTCATGTGTTCAGTGTAATCCATCGGCATTCTGTGCAAACCTCGGAGATGACTTTTACGGAGTAATATTAAATACAGG
>JAZQKN010000079.1:0-5315 GCA_045542175.1 Acutalibacteraceae bacterium
TCTGTTGCTTATCTTGATGACGGCTCGGCATACAAGGTTAAGCCCTTCCCCGTAAAGATGCTCAAAGGCTTCGGCGGCGGCGACGGCTATGCCTCCGCATTCATTTATTCGCTCCTCAACGGCAAGAGCGTTCCCGATGCACTTGAATTTGCAACCGCTTCGGCATCAATGCTTGTTTCGGCACACAGCTGCTCCGCAGCAATGCCCTCGGCAGAAGCTGTTCAGGAATTTATCAACAAAACAAAGCCCACATCAGGCGAAGTTATTGAGAAGATAAAATAATATAACAAAGGCGTTGCCTCAAATCAGAGGCAACGCCTTTGTTTAAATAATAGAGAAGAGATAATAAAGAATAGATAATAATATAAACAGCGCACAACATTTCTGAGTTCACCATTATCTATTATTCATTCAATATTATCTCTTATCTTACTGTTTGGCCCGCCCGAAGGGATTTGAACCCCCGTTCTTCAGAATCGGAATCTGCTGCGTTATCCAACTGCGCCACGGGCGGAAATATTAATCTTTTACAAGGGTTGACGCTTGCGCCAACCCTTGTAAACCGTAAATTATTTAATCTTCTCAATAACCTCGCCTGATGTGGGCTTGATTTCATCGATGAACTTCTGCACTGCTTCTGCTGAGGGCATTGCAGCAGAGCAGCTGTGTGCCGAAACAAGCATTGATGCCGAAGCGGTTGCAAATTCAAGTGCTTCGGGAATGCTCTTGCCGTTGAGGAGTGAATAAATGAAAGCGGATGCATAGCCGTCACCGCCGCCGAAGCCCTTGAGCATCTTTACGGGGAAAGGCTTAACCTTATAAGCCGAGCCGTCGTTAAGATATGCAACGGAGCCTTCTTTACCGTGCTTGATGATTACGATTTTATTGCCGTATGAGAACCAGCGTGCTGCCGATTCTTCATCGCTTGCACATACTCCTTCAACTGCTTCTGTAAGGTCGAATTCTTCTCTTGAGCCGAGAATGATATCACTGTTCTTTGCAGCGATTGAATAATAAATTGAAATTTCGTCGTTGTTCTTCCAGGTGTAGCTTCTGTAATCAATATCAAAGATAACAACAACACCGTTTTTCTTTGCAAGGAAAAGAGTTTTGAGCGCTGCCTCTCTTGAGGGGCTTGTGCAAAGAGCTGTACCTGAAATTACAACTGCCTTTGCGCTCTTGATGTATTCTTCGTCAACGTCGTCAACGCAAACCTGAAGATCTGCTACGCCTTCGCGGTACATAAGAATACTGCTCTGTGTGGGGCTGAGAATTTCTGTAAACGTAAGACCGAGCTTTTCACCGTTTTCGCATCTGAAAACGTGCGAAACGTCAATGCCGTCTGCCTTGAAATAGTTTTCAACGTAGTCGCCGAACTGATCGTCGGAAACTCTTGCGATAAAGCCGCATTTTGCACCGAGTCTTGCAAGACCTACTGCAATGTTTGCGGGTGAGCCGCCAACGTACTTGTTGAAGTTGCTGCTCTGTGAAAGAGGCATATTCATATCGGTGGGATTAAAGTCGATTGCAATTCTGCCTATGGGGATAACATCGAGTGCCTTGTTTTCGTCAAATTTAATGTAGCTCATTTTATCTCTTCCTTTCACGCTTTATCTGCGCAGTTAAAAATTTCTATATGCTTAAGTGCATTTCTGTAAGCACCCTCAACCTCAGCGGTCTGCAAATCGTAATAACCGCCGATTTTTCCGCTTTCGTAAGCGGTGCGGGCACTTAATTCAACGCTGTCAAAAGTTGCCGTTGCTATGTTGATTTTATGAATTCCGAGCGAAATGCATTTTCTGAAATCATCGGGGCTGATACCCGTTCCGCCGTGAAGAACAAGCGGTACGGAAACCTTATCTGCCGTTTTTTCAAGGATATCAAAACGAAGCTTCGGTGCCTGTTTATAGTTGCCGTGAGCGTTTCCTATGGCAACCGCAAGAGCATCAACTCCCGTTTTTTCATAAAACTCTTTTGCCTGGTCAGGCGAAGTGCAGTTGATTGCAATATCCTCGCTGCCATCCTCACTGCCGCCTACGCAACCGATTTCGCCCTCGCAGTCAGCACCGTATTCCGCGGCAATCGACTTGATTTTAGCCGTTGTTGCCGCATTTTCTTCAAACGGAAGATGGGAACCGTCAAACATAACGCTTGTGAATCCGATTTCAAGAGCCTGTCTGATTTTTTCTTCTGTTTTTCCGTGGTCAAAATGCACCGCAACGGGCACGGAACTGTTTTTTGCCGCCGCAACCATAAGAGGTCCTATAAGCTCAAGCGGCGAATGGTTAAGTCTGACCTCAGCAATCTGAATTATGGCGGGGCTTTTTGTTTCTTCAATCGCTTTGATAACTCCAAGCACCATTTCCATATTGGCAACACTGAAGCTGCCAACCGCATATTTTTCTTTCTGTGCTTTTTCAAGCAACGTGCTCATTTTAACGAGCGGCATTTTTATCCGCCTCCTTTGATTTGCTGTAGAATACGGTTGCACAAACCGCACTTGTCAGCGGCAGGGTAAGAAGCATACCCATACTGCCCGCAATTGCCTGAAGAATTTCGGCAATTATCATTTCTTTGTTTATAACCTGTTCAATGCTTGCGTTATACGAAACCAGAAGCAAAACACTCGTAAGCGAGCTTCCGATATAAGCCAGAACAAGTGTGTTAGCCATTGTACCGAGCATATCTCTGCCGATTGTGAAGCCCGATTTCATAAGCTCTTTCGGTGAAAGCTCGGGTGATTTGCAACGAAGCTCCCAGAGTGACGATGAAACCGACATCGCAACGTCCATCACCGCACCGAGTGCACCTACGGTTATCATTGCAAATATTATAGCTTTAAGGTTTATCGGATTTTCGGGAATAAGGTAATAAAGATAAACAGATTCTTCTTCAAGAAGACCCGTCATATCAAGGAATTTATCCGTAACAACTACAATCAGGCCCGCACAGAGCGTACCGCTTATACAGCCGACGCCCGCACAAAGCGCTTTTTTGTTGAAGCCGTTTACGATTGTAAGCGTCATAACCGTTATATATGCACAGACGATTATTGACCATAAATATATGTTTTTGCCGTTGAGAATGGCGGGGATAAGCACAACAAAAACCGCAAGACAGGTAAACAAAAGGGATATGAGGGTCTTGACACCCTGAAGTCTCGAAAAAAGTATTACAAGCACGCAGAATATTACAATAAGCCAGATAAGGGGTGTGATTCTTACGTAATCGCCGAAATAATAATGCGTTTCGCCGTCCTCAGTGTAGCTTTCAACAAGCACAACGTCATTCTGCTCAACCTGTGACGGACTGAATGCATAAGTCCTGTCAATTTCCTGAATAACGTCAAGTGTTTTTCCGCGAAGCTCAGTGTTAAGAGCCTGTGCCTTGAAAATTACGCTGATAAGCTCACTTTCACCCGTTATATTCTTTTTGGTGGTCTCAACAACACGGATAACACGGGCGCGGATAACTTCGCCCTCCATATCACCCTTAAAAACGGTGCCTGAGCCAACAATTGAAACGTAAGCAACCAATATCAGCAAAGCCGAAATAACAACGGCTGAAATCTGATATATTAGCTGCCTGTTTTTCATTTGCAATCCACCTTAATAGTCTTTGATTGTGATTTTATACTGTGCAACGTAGCCGGTATAATAACTTCCGAAAAGCTGAATAAACGCATCGGTAAGATGAGTGTTCATTCCCGCAAACTTTCCGTCAGACGATACTGTCTGGCCGAAAACCATAAGTCCGCCTTCAGATGTATAGGCACCGCACAGAGCCATATCGTTTCTTGCTCCGCCCTGTGAAAGCACTTCAACAGAGTTTCCGCCTCTGGTTACGAAATAAACGAAGCCGTCGTTTTCACCGCTGTTGCCAACGTTGGCAAATTCACGGTTGCCCGAAGTTGTGCTGCCTATGAAAGCAAATCCGCCGTCACCTGTTTTGACAACGTCATAAATGAAATCGTCGTTATATCCTGAAATTGTTTTTATCCATTTTCTTGTGCCGTCGGCATTAAGTTTGATTCCGACTGCGTCAATTCCGCCGCAGTAATGAAGAACTTCAAGCGTACCGTCGGGCTCGTAGCCATTCATAAGCTCATAATAGCCGCCTACAACGCATCCGCCTTCTCCGTCAGCAACAATTGCGGGGAAGGTTTCTCTGTTTGTGCCCGATATTGCGTATGACCACTGGAAATCGCCTGCATAGTTATATTTGATAACCGCAGTGTCAACGTAGCCCTTGCCCATTCCTTCAATTGCAGCAAAGCTGCCTGTTGCCGATGCGGTTACGCAGGTTACGAAAACGTTGTTGTCTGCGTCTGCGCTGATTCCTTCAATTGACGAGCCGTATTCGCCTTCAAGATATCTGTTCCAGAGAATGTTGCCGTCAAAATCAAAATTCATAATGATTGCTCTGCCGACAGTTGTTTCTCCGATACCGTCAAAGCTGCCGTCAATTGAATCCGACTTACCTCCGACAACAAAGCCGTTACCTGTTTTGCTGACGCAATAGAACATATCTGAACGCTTGCCGCCGAACGACTTTTTCCATAAAAGCTTGCCGTCAGCGGAATATTTAACAATAATCGCCTCAAGTGTATATTCGTTTTCCTCACACACTGCATATTCATAAGCAGAGGTGTAACCAACCGCTACAAAGCTTCCGTCAGAAAGCTCTGCAACGTCTTCAAGTCTTATACCGCCGTTGATGCTGCCGAGAGATTTAACCCATTCAACAGAAGAATCGCTTGCATATTTTACAATAAACGAATAATACTCTCCCCACGCATCGTTGGCAACGCTTGAAACGTCTCCGTCTTTTGACGTTGTTGTGCCTACGGCAACGTAACCGCCGTCGCTTGCAGCATCAGCACCTGTAAAAACGTCGTTACCGGTTCCGCCGAAGCCTGAAAACTTCTTTTCTACGGCAGATTTGATTCTGGGACCCGATTCGGTTGTTGTTGCAGTAGTTGGAACCCTTGTTGTGGGCTCTGTTGTAATAACCGTGGTAGTTTCGGTTGTTGATGGCTCCGTTACAGGTTCAGAAACAGGCTCGCTTGAGGGCTCTTCAGTTGAAGGCTCTGTTACAGGATCTGTAACCGGCTCGCTTGAGGGCTCTTCAGTTGAAGGCTCTGTTACAGGGTTTGTAACAGGCTTGCTCGAGGGCACTTCGCTTGAGGGTACCTCAGTTGAAGGCACCGTTATAACGTCTGAGCCGTTGGTAAGATCTTTATACGTTGTTTCGGGATTTGTGGTTTCGGTTGTCTCTTCTGTCACTGTGGGATGATCCTCACAGCCGAAAGGACA
>JAZQKN010000080.1:0-18593 GCA_045542175.1 Acutalibacteraceae bacterium
AGTGGTTTGGCAGCCGCATTACTAAAATACAAGGAGGTTTAATTTTTATGAAAAAAGACAGCGAGATAAGAAGTTCATCACATACAAAGTACAGATGTCAATATCACATAGTTTTTGCACCGAAGTACAGAAGAAAAGAAATCTATGGAGAACTGAAAAAAGATATCGGACAGATATTAAGAAAACTGTGCGAGCAAAAGAATGTAGAAATACTTGAAGCAGAAGCGTGTACCGACCACATCCACATGCTTGTAAGTATCCCACCGCATATAAGTGTAGCACAATTTATGGGATATCTCAAGGGTAAAAGTACATTAATGATTTTCGACCGACACGCAAATTTAAAATACAAGTACGGTTCCAGAAGTTTCTGGTGCAGAGGGTATTACGTGGATACAGTAGGTCGAAATAAAAAGCAAATAGCAGAATATATAAAGAATCAGCTTGAAGAAGATTACGCAGTAGACCAAGTCACGATGAAAGAGTACATAGACCCGTTTACGGGTAGTAAGACAAAGTAGGCAAAATAAAACAGCCGCTCGGGAGCGGCTGCCAGTGACAGTAATGCGCTGCTAAACTTTCAAAGCCCCTTTCAGGGGCAAAGCCAGCAATCGCCCCTTGAAGGGGCAGTGCAAACCCCCGGCTCAGCCGGGGGTTATGATTTTATAATTCTGCAATTATCTGCCAGTAATCGTACGAATAAAACTTTGTCAGTTTTTCAAGTGCAGTTTCGACGCTTTCAAAAAATTCATTACTGAATCCGTCGGTGCTTTCGCTTGTAAGTCCCCACGCCGAAGCGGCATTGATGCTCGGGAAATACTTATCACACAAAAGCTTACTGCCCTTTTTGTCGCGGTTATAATTAAGATAATGTGCATCGGCTCTTATGCCCTCACGCACCTTTTTGTAGTCCGCTTCAAGCTCTGCAAGCTCCTTTTCTGGGCAACCTCCCAAGGAATAATACTCCGCACGCATTTTTATGCTTTCGAGCGATGCAATGTATTTTGACATTCTCAAAGCAAGCTTTTTATCTTCCAACTTTTCGAGTTTAATATCCATTACCATTCATCACTTTCATCGATAAGAACTGCGTGAGCACAGCGGATGCCGTCAACTGCCGCAGAAACAATTCCGCCCGCATAACCCGCTCCCTCTCCGCAGGGATAAAGTCCTCTGATATTTGCCTGACAAAGCTCGTCACGAAGAATTCTGACGGGCGATGAGCTTCGTGTTTCGGGTGCGGTAAGCACACCGTCGGGCAGAGCAAAACCGTTAAGGCTCTTATCCATTTTAACAATCGCCTGAGCAAGAGTATCGGTAACCTTTGAGGGCAAAACCTTACGGATATCGCCCGGTGTTACGCCCGTTGCACAGGTAGGTTTAACGTAAGAAAGCTTGGTTGAGGGTCTGTCGGCAAGAAAATCGCCGATTGTCTGACAGGGTGCACTGTAATCACCGCCGCCAAGCACAAACGCCGTGCTTTCGATTTTTCTCTGAAGCTCAATGCCTGCAAGCGGATGGTCGCTGCCGAAGTTTTCGGGCTCAATACCGACAAGCACTGCCGAGTTTGAGTTTTCGCCGTCACGGGCATATTCACTCATACCGTTAACAACAACGCGTTTTTCTTCCGATGCCGCCGCAACAACCGTACCGCCGGGACACATACAGAAAGTGTACGCTCCCCTTCCGTGGTCGGGATGACAGGCAAGCTTATAGTCAGCCGCACCGAGAGCGGGATGTCCCGCAAACGGGCCGTACTGCGCCTTATCAATCATTTCTCTCGGATGCTCAATTCTTACACCGACGGAAAACGGCTTCTGAATAATTGTGATTCCCTTTTTATAAAGCATTTCAACCGTATCTCTCGCCGAATGACCGATACAAAGAAGCAGAGTATCGGTTTCGATATCCTCCGTTGTTCCGTCGGGTCTGCGACAGCTTATGCCCTGAATTACACCGTTTGCGATAATCAGGTCGGTCAGTTTCCAACCGAAACGCACTTCGCCGCCGAGAGAAATTATCTCTTCTCTGAAAGCCTTGACAACCGCACCAAGCCTGTCCGTGCCGATATGCGGTCTTGATGAATAGCTGATTTCTTCGGGCGCTCCGTGTGCAACAAGCTCCTCAACTACCTTGCGGCAAAGTGGGTCTTTTATGCCCGTTGTAAGCTTACCGTCGGAAAAAGTTCCCGCACCGCCTTCGCCAAACTGCACGTTGCTTTCGGTGTTGAGCTTTTTGCCTGTCCAGAAACCGTTAACGTCCTTTGTGCGGGTGTCAACGTCTGCACCGCGTTCAAGCACAAGAGGTTTAAGACCCGCTCTTGCAAGAATAAGAGCCGCAAAAAACCCCGCGGGACCGAAGCCCGCAATCACAGGTCGGAGAGTGCTTGTTCTTCGGATTTCGGGCATTTCATATTTATAAATCTCTGCCGCTTCAACCTTTGAGCTTTTTGCCTTTGCGATGAGCAATTCTTCATCACTGTCAACCTCGACATAGACGTTATAAACAAAAAACACGTTATCCTTTTTTCTTGAATCAACCGCTTTTTTAGCTATCTGTATTGATTTGATTTTATCCTCATTGCATCGAAGAATCTTCGATGCCGCGCGGCGAAGGTCACCCTCACCGCTTTCAAGAGGCAATTTTATTTCACTAATTTTTATCATATTATCAGCCTTTTAAATGTTTTCACCGACAAGCAAGCCTGATGCCCACGCCCACTGCAGATTAAATCCTCCGCAGCCTCCGTCAACGTCAATAATCTCGCCCGCAAAATAAAGTCCCTTACAAATGAACGATTCCATTGTTTCGGGATTGATTTCTTTAACTCTGACTCCGCCGCTCGTTACCTGAGCGTTAGCGAAGCCCTTCGTGCCGCTCACTTCAAAAACAAGATTTTTCACCGATGCGGCAATTTTTTTAAGCTCGGAATCCGTGAAAGATGAAATTGTTTTATCAGGATTGTAAAGCTTTTCTGCTTTACATATCATTACACCGATTTGTTTCGGAAGAAATCCGACAAGCAAAGCCTCACAACTGCATTCTCCCTTGATTTTTCTGACGTTTTTCAGGTGAGAATAAACGTCTTCAAAAGTCAAATCGGGAACAAAATCTACGTGTGTAAAGGTTTTTACCTTTTCACCGTTGAGAGATTCCTCCGCCGCAGAGGCAAGCTCCATTGAAGCTATGCCTGAAAGTCCGTTTTCTGTAAACAGAATTTCGCCCTCGGTATCTTTCAGTACCTTCCCGTTTTCGAGCGTAAGCTTAACCGCTCTTGCTCTTATGCCCTTTGCCGTTTTAACCAGATCGCCTTTAACGGTCAGCGGCACAAGCGAGGGATAAAGCAGCGTTATGCTGTGACCGAGCGATTTTGCAATCGGATAACCGCTACCGTCAGAGCCCTGTGTCGGCGAAGCCTTACCGCCCGTTGCAAGCAGAATTTTCTGCGTTTCATATTCACCGTTTATCACAAACACTCCGTTTTTCTTTACAACCTCTTTAACGGGTGTGTCGCATATCATTGCTATACCGAGCTTTTCCGCTTCAAACCGAAGTGCATCAAGCACGCTTGAGGCTGTGTTGCTTCGGGGGTATACCCTGCCCTCGGAATCGGCATAGGTAAGCAAGCCGAGAGACTCAAAGAAAGAAATCACCCTTTCGGGAGGATAGGAATTCATTGCAAACTCCGCAAAGCGTTTGTTTTTGTAGCTGTGATTTAACGCTTCAAGATTTGTCAGGTTGCATTTTCCGTTACCTGTTGCAAGAAGTTTCTTGCCCGCTCTGGGATTCTTTTCAATAACCGCAATATTCAATTTCGGATGCAGTCTTTTGGCATTGATTGCCGCAACAAGACCTGCCGCACAGCCGCCGACCGCAATAAAATCAAACTTTTTCATCGGTTTGCTCCCTTTAAATCAATTATTCACTAAAATATTATTTTACAGCTAATATCAATAATTGTCAATAAAATATAACTATACTTAAATATTGCTATGTTTTGATAATTGTGTTATAATATATTTATTAATCTTGAAAGGATGTTTTTAAAATGACTGAAATCACAAAAGATATGAAAATCGGTGATATTCTTGACGCTCACAGAGAGCTTGCTCCCTATTTCCTTGAAATGGGTATGCACTGCCTCGGTTGCCCCTCAGCAAGAAACGAAAGCGTTGCTCAGGCTTGCATGGTACACGGCGTAAACGCTGATGAACTTATCGCAAAAATGAACGCAGCTCTTGCAAATGCTTAAGCTCTCGGAAAGAATTCTAATGGCCGCGAAGATGGTGCGTAAGGGCAGCATTGTTGCCGACATCGGCACTGACCACGCCTATCTTCCCGCCTGGCTTGTACTTAACGGCATCTGTCCATCGGCTCTTGCGTGCGATTTACGCAAGGGTCCGCTTGACAATGCAAAAAAGACCGTTGAGGCGTATGGCATTGACGATAAAATCATACTCCGCCTTTCAGATGGCTTTGATGAAATTGAGCCGTTTGAAGCACAGGATTTTGTAATGTGCGGCATGGGCGGCACCCTTATGGCAGAGCTGCTTTCAAGAGCATATTGGCTCAAGGACGGCAGTAAAAGAGTTATCGCTCAGCCTCAGTCACACGCAGAGGACGTGAGAAAATTCTTTTCGGAAAACGGATTTAAAATTCTTTACGAAGATGCGTGTCTGGATTCAGGCAAGCTTTACTGTGCAATGGCCGCTCAATACTGCGGTGAAATAGCCAACGCTGACGACGTTTATTATTATTCGGGTGAGCTTGCTAACTGCAAAAAGCCCGAAGCAAAAGAATATCTTATCAGGATTAAAGACAGACTTTACACAAAATATGAAGCCGAAAACAATCACGGCAGCAAAAACGCTGCAGAAGAATTGCTCAATATAATAAAATCGCTGGAGGATACAGTAAATGCAATGCAGACCGACTGTTAAGGATATTTACAATTTTATCGATTCAATCGCTCCTTTCAATCAGCAGTGCGAATGGGATAACAGCGGTATGCTTGTGGGGGAGAGCGACAAAGAGATTAAAAAAATCGCTCTTGTGCTTGATATTACCGCCGAAGCCGTGAAAAAAGCGGCTGAAATCGGCGCCGACCTTATTATCAGCCACCATCCCGTAATTTTCAAAGCTACCAAAACTTTCACAGATAACGACCCCGCTTTCCTCCTTGCCAAAAACGGAATTTCGGCAATTTGCGCCCACACCTCGCTTGACTGTGCCGCGGGCGGAGTCAACGACGTGCTTGCAAAGGCACTCGGATTTGAAAACGCTTACCCTCTCCCCGTTGACGGAGAAGCCGCAATGGCAAGGGTTGCCGACACCGACACCGACGCCGAGACCCTCGCAAAGCTTGTCGGCAAAAAACTTAATGCGGGCACAAGACTTGCGGATTCGGGCAAAAGAATCAAAAAAGTTGCTCTCTGCGGCGGTGCGGGCGGAGATTTCATCGAAGCCGTTGCCGAATCGGGTTGCGATGCCTATATCACAGGCGACGTTTCACACCACGAATTTCTTGACGCTCTTTCAATCGGTCTTACCGTAATTGCCGCAGGTCATTTCGAAACCGAAAACCCCGTTATATCTTCTCTTGCAGAAAAAATCAGGAATAATTTTGCACTTGATGTTGAAATCATCCCCCAGAATTCACCTGTAAAATACTATTTTTAAGAGGAATACCTATGCCCCTTGACGGAATTACACTCAATTTATTAAAACAGGAGCTTTCGCGCTCAATCGTCGGAAGCCGCATAGAAAAAATACACCAGCCCTCAAAAGATGAGCTGGTGTTTCATCTGCGCTCAAGAGAAGGTGCATACAGACTTCTTGTTTCCGCTTCGGCAAACAGTCCCCGTCTGCATCTGACAAGCAACGCACCCGAAAACCCCGCTTCACCGCCGATGCTCTGTATGCTTTTCAGAAAGCATCTTACAGGCTCGGTTATCACCGATATCCGCCAGCTCGGTCTTGACAGGGTTATTTTTATTGACCTTGCAGGCACAAACGAGCTCGGCGACAGCACAACCTTTACCCTGTGCGTTGAAATTATGGCAAAACACAGTAACATTATACTTGTTAATTCGGAAGGCAATATTATAGACTCTGTAAAGCGAATTGACTTTACACAGTCGTCCGTAAGACAGATTCTGCCTTCATTCAGATATGAATTGCCTCCCCAGCAGAGCAAGCTGAATATTACCGAAAATGAGCCCAAATATATTACTGAATGCATCAGAAACGTAATCGGCAAGCGTCTTTCGGGAGCAATTCTTGAAACCTTGCAGGGCGTTTCGCCGCTTGTGAGCCGAGAAATTGCTTACTACGCTTCACCTGATGACCCTGCCGCAAACGAAATTACGGAGATTTCCGCACAAAGACTAACGAAGAAATTACAGGAAATCAAAAACGCCGTTGAAAGCGGAGTTGCGTCACCGACAATGCTTCTGCGTGAGGGCATAAAACCCTATGACTTCACTTTTTCGGATATTACGCAGTACGGTTTTGCCGTAACCGCAAAGCCGTTTGAAAGTTTTTCGGAGCTGCTTGACGATTTCTATTATGAAAAAGACCGCTTTGAAAGAACAAAGCAAAGAAGCCAGTCTCTTTTAAAGCTTCTCAATAACGCCTACGCAAGAGCCGCAAGAAAGCTTCAGAGCAGACAGGCGGAGCTTGAAGCCTGTGCCGACAAGGATTCGCTCCGAATCAATGCAGAGCTGATTCTTGCAAACCAATACAGACTTGAAAAAGGCTCGCTTTTCTATGACCTTGAAAACTTTTACGATGAAAACAGAGTGATAAGAATAAGCGCAGACCCCGCCCTCTCGCCCTCTGCAAACGCACAAAAATATTTCAAGGAATACCGTAAAGCAAAAACTGCCGAAAGTATGCTCGGTGAACTGATTGAACAAAGCGAGCAGGAGCTTGCTTATCTTGAATCGGTTATTGACAGCGTAAACAGAGCCGACGGTTTTACGGAGCTTGCAGAAATCAGAGCAGAGCTTTACGAACAGGGTTATCTCAAGCGTGCAAAAAATGATAAAGGCAAAAAGCCGAAGCCTTTGCCTCCGCTTGAATACGTTTCCGACGACGGTTACACAATTCTTGTTGGCAGAAACAATATTCAGAACGATATTCTCACGTTCAAAACCGCTGCAAAGGACGATTCGTGGTTTCACACACAGAAAATCCCCGGCTCGCACGTTGTTGTTATCGGCAACGGCGATATAATCCCCGAGCTTACCTGCCGTCAGGCTGCCGCGCTTGCCGCTTACCACAGCGGCGGCAGAGAATCCTCACAGGTTGCCGTTGACTACACTGAGGTAAGAGCTCTTAAAAAGCCGAGCGGAGCAAAACCGGGCAAGGTTATTTACCACACGTATAACACTATGTGGGTAACACCCGACAGGGATCTTTGCGAAAGACTCAAAAAGAAGAAATAAAAAGAATCCCAATGCCGTAAAAGCATTGGGATTTTTGTTATTTTTCAAGCATTTTTTTCAGATACTGACCTGTATATGAGTTCGGATTCTGCGCAACCTCTTCAGGTGTGCCCTGTGCAACAACCGTTCCGCCGCCGTTACCACCCTCGGGACCGAGGTCGATGATGTGGTCGGCAACCTTTATTACGTCAAGGTTATGCTCGATTACAAGCACCGTATTGCCCGCATCAACAAACTTGTGAAGAACGTCAATGAGTCTGTGAACGTCGGCTGTGTGAAGTCCCGTGGTAGGCTCATCGAGAATGTAAATCGTTTTGCCTGTTGAATGCTTTGAAAGTTCGGTGGCAAGCTTGACTCTCTGCGCTTCACCGCCCGAAAGGGTTGTTGCAGGCTGACCGATTTTTATATATCCCAGCCCCACGTCATAAAGAGTTTTAATCTTGCGGTGAATCTTGGGAATATTCTCAAAGAAATTCATTCCCTCTTCAACCGTCATATCAAGAATATCGTGGATATTCTTGCCCTTATAACGCACTTCAAGAGTTTCTTTGTTATATCTTTCGCCCTTGCACACCTCACAGGGAACGTAAATATCGGCAAGGAAGTGCATTTCGATTTTTACAATACCGTCGCCCTGACAGGCTTCACATCTGCCGCCCTTGACGTTGAACGAAAAGCGGTTAGCCTTATAGCCCTTTTTCTTGGCATCAGTTGTTGAAGCGTAAAGCTCACGTATATCATTGAAAACGCCCGTATAGGTTGCGGGGTTTGATCTCGGAGTTCTGCCGATCGGCGACTGGTCGATGTTGATTACCTTATCAAGATACTCCGTTCCTTCGATTCTCTCGTGCTTGCCAGCAATCTTTTTGGCTCCGTTAAGCTCGGTTGCAAGATGCTTATTGAGTATCTCATTGATAAGCGACGATTTGCCGCTGCCCGACACACCTGTTACACAGATGAACTTGCCGAGCGGAAATTCAACGTCGATATTCTTAAGGTTATTCTCTTTTGCTCCGTAAACAACAAGAGATTTGCCGTTACCATCTCTTCGATTTTCGGGCAAAGGAATATATTTTTTACCGCTCAGATACTGACCTGTAATACTGTTTTCGCAGGCGATAATATCATCTACCGAGCCGCAGGCAACGATTTCACCGCCGTGGATACCCGCACCCGGACCGACGTCAACAACGTAATCAGCCGCTCTTACAGTATCCTCATCGTGCTCAACAACAATGAGCGTATTACCTATATCACGAAGATGGCGGAGTGTTGCAAGCAGCTTTTCGTTATCCCTCTGATGAAGACCGATGCTCGGCTCATCGAGGATATAAAGCACACCCATAAGTGATGAGCCTATCTGCGTTGCAAGACGGATTCTCTGTGCCTCACCGCCCGAAAGAGTTGCGGACGAGCGGGCAAGAGAAAGATAATCGAGACCGACGCTTGAAAGGAAATGAAGTCTGCTTCTGATTTCTTTGATAATCATATCGGCTATCATTTTTTCGCGCTCGGTAAGCCTGAGGTTGCTGATAAATTCAAGCTCTTCGGAAATCGGCATATTGACAAATTCATCTATATTGATGCCACCGACGGTAACTGCAAGCGACTCCTTACGAAGCCTTGCACCGCCGCATTCGGGGCATTTATCGTTTGCCATATAGCTTTCGATTTCATTTCGGGAATATTCGCTTGTGGTTTCGGTATATCTGCGCTGAAGATTATTGACAATGCCTTCAAAATCGGTCATATAAGTGCCTGAGCCGTATTCACTGCGGCGTTCAAGCTTGATTTTTTTGCCGTTGGTACCGTAGAAAATAACGTCTTTTGCTTTTTTCGGAAGCTTGTCAAACGGAGTATCAAGCGAAAAATCATATTCCTTTGAAAGACCCTCATAATACATCTGGGCAATTGTGCCGCCGTCACTCCAGCCGCTTGCTTTAATTGCGCCCTCTCTTATTGAAAGCTTTCCGTCAGGCACAATCAGCTTGGGATCGATATGCATAAACACGCCAAGACCAAGACATTTCGGGCAGGCACCGAAAGGATTATTGAATGAAAACGAGCGTGGCTCAAGCTCTTCAATATTAACACCGTGCTCGGGGCACGCATAGTTGAGCGAATAAAGCATTTCTTCGCCGCCGACAACGTCAACCATAAGAAGTCCTTCGGTAAGGTTAACGGCAGTTTCTATGGAATCCGCAAGTCTTGAACGGATACCCTCCTTGATAACAAGACGGTCAACAACAACTTCAATATTATGCTTGATGTTTTTATCAAGCTTGATTTCTTCTGAAAGGTCGTAAACTATTGAATCGATGCGTACTCGGGCAAAGCCTGTTTTACGCATAGTTTCAAGCTCTTTGACGTATTCACCCTTTTTGCCTCGGGCAATAGGTGCCATTATCTGAATTCTTGTGCCCTCTTCAAGCGAAAGCACGCTTTCGGTTATATCGTCAACGGTCTGACGCGCAATCTCTCTGCCGCAGACAGGACAGTGAGGGATACCGATTCTTGCATAAAGCAGACGCAGATAATCGTAAACCTCGGTTACGGTGCCGACAGTTGAACGCGGATTCTTTGAGGTAGTTTTCTGGTCGATTGAAATTGCGGGCGAAAGTCCCTCAATTGTTTCAACGTTCGGTTTTTCCATCTGACCGAGAAACTGCCTTGCGTATGACGACAGCGATTCAACGTAGCGTCGCTGACCCTCGGCATAAATTGTGTCGAAGGCGAGTGAAGATTTGCCGCTTCCCGAAAGGCCTGTAAACACAACAAGCTTATCTCTCGGCACGGTTATATCAACGTTTTTTAAATTGTGTTCTTTTGCACCTTTGACTACAAGGTTTTTTGATGCCATTTTATTTACCTCTTCTGAGTTTTTCAATTCTGTCACGCAGGTATGCGGCGTGCTCGAATTCGAGTATCTTTGCCGCCGCTTTCATCTCTGCGGTAAGCTTGACGATGAGCTCTTCGCGTTCTTTTCTGCTCATCTTTGAAATTGCCTTCTCTTCATCGGACTTGCTTGAAATTTCGATTATTTCGTGAACATCCTTGACGATTGTTTTCGGTGTTATGCCGTGCTCTTCGTTATATTTCATCTGTTTTTCACGGCGGCGGTTGGTTTCGGTTATGGCTTTTTCCATAGACGGCGTTACACTGTCTGCGTACATGATAACCGTACCCTCCGAGTTTCTTGCCGCTCTGCCGACGGTCTGAATAAGTGACGTTTCGGAGCGTAAAAATCCTTCTTTATCGGCATCGAGAATCGCTACAAGCGAAACCTCGGGGATATCAAGGCCTTCTCGCAGAAGGTTGATACCGATAAGCACGTCGAAATCGCCCATACGCAGACCTCTGATTATCTCCATACGCTCAATGGTATCGATATCGTGGTGCATATAGCGGACTTTTATATCAAGATTTTCAAGGTAATCGGTCAGATCCTCCGCCATTCGTTTGGTAAGGGTTGTAATAAGCACTCTTTCGCCCTTTTCGGTGCGGATATTGATTTCCGACACAAGGTCGTCAATCTGACCGTCGGTAGGTCTGACGGAAATCTCGGGGTCAAGCAAACCTGTGGGGCGGATAACCTGCTCGGCAACTGCGGCGCTGTGCTCTTTTTCAAACTCACCGGGAGTTGCGCTGACAAATATCTTCTGACCCGTTTTTTCATAGAATTCATCAAAGGTCAAAGGACGGTTATCGTAAGCGGAGGGAAGCCTGAAGCCGAAATTTATGAGGCTTTCCTTTCTTGCTCTGTCGCCGCCGTACATAGCTCTGACCTGCGGCAGAGTTACGTGGGATTCGTCAACAAAAAGCACAAAATCATCGGGGAAATAATCAAGCAAGGTAAAGGGTGCCGAGCCGGGCTCTCTGCCCGACATAACCCTTGAATAGTTTTCAATGCCCTTGCAGAATCCCGTTTCACGAAGCATTTCAATATCGTATTCCGTACGCTGTCTGATTCTCTGCGCTTCAAGAAGCTTTCCTTCGCTTTCAAAGGTTTTTACCCTTTCAAGCATTTCTTCATATATAAGGCTGATGGATTTTTCCATTTTATCAGCGGCGATTACATAGTGTGACGCGGGGTAAATCGCAACGTGAGACACAACGCTTTTAACCTGTCCCGTAAGAGCGTTGATTTCGCTGATGCGGTCAATCTCATCACCGAAGAATTCTATTCTGTATGCGTTTTCATTGGAGTATACAGGGAAAATTTCAACAACGTCTCCCCTGACTCTGAATTTGTTACGGCTGAAATCAATATCGTTTCTTTCATACTGAATTTCAACCAGTTTTTCAATCAGCTCGTCACGGCTTTTTTCCATACCTGTACGCAAAGAAATTACCATACTGCGGTAATCTATCGGGTCACCGAGGGTGTAAATACAGGAAACGCTGGCAACGATTATTACGTCTCTGCGCTCGGAAAGAGCCGAGGTTGCGGAGTGTCGGAGCTTGTCTATCTCGTCGTTAACCGCCGAATCTTTTTCGATGTAAGTATCGGTAGTCGGAATATATGCTTCGGGTTGGTAATAATCATAGTATGAAACGAAATATTCAACTGCGTTTTCAGGGAAGAACTCTCTGAATTCGCTGCAAAGCTGGGCAGCAAGAGTTTTATTATGTGCAAGAACGAGCGTGGGTCGGTTAAGTTTTTCAATTACGTTTGCCATTGTGAAGGTTTTGCCGGAGCCCGTAACACCGAGCAGAGTCTGTTCCTTAAAGCCGCTTTCAACTCTGTTTACAAGATCTGCAATCGCCTGCGGCTGATCGCCGGTGGGTTCATACGGTGCAACTAATTTGAATTTGTCCATAGCAAAACCTCCTTTTCAACAATTTACTATGATTATTTTTCAAGCTTTAAATTCTTCATTACAGTTCTGCAGTAAGCTACAGAAATAACAGTTTATTTTGTCACTTCTGCTTCTGCAATACGGTTTTTAACCCACTTGACAGGTACAAGCCAAATGTCCTGAGTGCCGAATCTTTTGGCACCCTCAACTTTACCGTCTTTGCAAAGTTGTTGAACCCACCTGGCGGAAACTCCTATCTTGTCGGCTGCCTCCTTGGCTGAAACGTATTCAAAATCCATTTCATAATCTCCTAATCCTTGAAAATAATTAAATGCCGCAATTACAAAACACAATCAAACATCATAATCGTTTCACATTATTTCTTATCTATTTTGTATCCAAGTGCCACGATTAATTTTAAAGTCTGAATAGCAGTAACACGGTCATATTCCTTTTCTTCATCAGTTAATTCCGAATACGGAACCAAACACGGAGTTGTTTTCTTCTCGTCGTTACGGGTTTCGCCGTAAATCCAACCGTCAGCTATACGTCCTGCTGACCAGTTTTCATGAACGTTCTCGGCTATTTTCTCGGTAAGTTCAAGAAGCTCCTCGGGTAATTCGATGTTGTTCGTATCAATCGGATTGGGTTTGTACATAGAAACTGTGCCCCTTATCAATATAGTCAAAACGGTGCTTAACGCATATAACGGAATGCACCCATACCGTTATTATATGCAAACTTTTTGCTCTGTATTTTCAGATTAATTTTCGTTAATCTTTGAGATTTCAGATTCTTTGGTAATTGCCTGCTCAATTTCCGCACCGTTCAGATGATTCTTCGTCATCAATTCTTCTACCAAAGAATCAATTTTTTCTTTATTTTCAGAAAGAAGTCTTATTGCCTCATTCATCTGCTCTTTGAGAATGCGGTTTACCGACGTTCTGACCTCAACCGACATTGTGCCGTTGTCAGCTACCGCACCGCGCACCACTGCAAGTCCGAAATCATCATCCATACCGTATGTACACACAATCTGTCGGGCAATATTGGTTGCGGATTCGAGGTCACCGCTTGCACCGGTAGAAATTCCGCCTCGCTCACCATAATAAACGATTTCGGCAGCCCTTCCGCCCAAAGAAGTTCTGATACGGTCGAGCAATTCATCCTTGGTATAAATGGCTTTACCCTCTCTGTCTGCATGCTGCATATATCCGCCGTGATGACCGCGGGCAACAATGGTAAGATAAGAAGGTGTCTCACCGCTCAGCCAGCAAAGTAAAGCGTGACCTGCCTCGTGCCTTGCAACGCGTTCAAGCTGGGAAATATCCCACTTTTTAACCTCACCGCTGTTAAAGGTCTCAAAAGCCTCCTCAAAAATAGCGTCGTTTACAGTAGCACTTCCCTCTCTGATAGAAGAACGAAGTGCCAGCTCAACAACTGAATCCAATTCAGCCAAGCTCATACCTGTAGCTCTCATCGCGATATTATCAATCTGAGTTTCGGAAATATCCAAAGCCTGATTCTTTTCAATCTTCTTTTTCAAGAATCTGATTCTGTCATCCTTGTTAGGCAAATCAATATAGACTCTTCTGTCAAAACGACGCATCAAAGCGGGATCAAGGCTCTTGCTTTGTCCCGGCTCCACATCAAAGTTTGTAGCCGCAAGCACAAAAACAGGCTTGGAAGGATCGTTTACAAAGCCATCCATCTCAGTCAGGAACGCTGTCAGAGTTTCTTCTCCGTTCGAACCTGAATCCGCACCGCCCCTGCGCTCCTTGGCAATTGCATCGATTTCATCTATAAAGAGTATGGAAGGCGCATATTTACGTGCCGTTTTAAAAAGTTCGTGAACCTTTTCAGAACCTTCTCCGACATACTTCTTAAGGAACTGATTTCCTTCAGCAGCAATAAACGTTACATCAGCTTCGCAAGCCATTGCCTTTGCAAGCATGGTTTTACCTGTGCCGGGAGGTCCGTAAAGAATAACGCCCTTGGGTGCCTTGACACCTGTTCCTATATATTTTTGGGGATTCTTGAGATATTCGACAAAATACATAAGCTCTTTTTTAGCATCCCTGGCACCTATTACATCTTCAAAGCGCACATCGGGTTTGGATAAAGAACTGAGAATATTTTTGGTGTCTTCGGAATCTACAGCAACACTCATCTCAAAATCAAATAATTTGATTTCTGCATTCTTTCCGTTTTTAGAAACAGACTGTGCAGTTTCAAATGAAATCAGCTTATTCTCTTTTGCCAGTTTAACCATACTTGCCTGCTGGTGCAAGCTCAATGCGATCGTGCCTAACTGAGCAGCAAAGCTATCTTTTGCTCTTGTTACTTTCAACACACCGCGAACACCCTGACGCATAAAGGAAATTCTTTCCTCTTCATTTAAAGCTGCTCCGCGTTCTTCAACAAGATACACGGGAAGATCTTTACGCTGTAATCTCAAATATTTGAAGAAGTCGCGTGCGGGAGACTCTGCATCCTCAATATTCAGGTTTGATAAAGATGCGGCGGGGGCACCGTACTTTACATCCAACAGTACAAAATCAACGTTCTGTGATTTCAGAATCTCAACTGCTGCTTCCATATCCTGAACTGCGATATAATCAAAATCAGGAACCTTATCTTCGCAAATTGCAATAGCCTCATCACTTGCAAAAACCAGAACCCTGGTCTTATCGGGAGAATCAAAAAGTTCGGAGATGACGGCATTTGCGTTATTCAAATCAACACTTACCTTAATCTTTTCAATATTATCAATGTCGGTTTTCACTTTATCTGAGGCAATCAATCTTAATAATTCGTAGAGTTCATCATTAAAGAACGTTTCCGCTCTGCTTCTGATTGTTCTTGCATCTGCAGAGCTTCCCTCAGAAAACAACAATGCAGTATATACACGCTCATCAATGCTGAACTTGATACCTGTTTCTTTTTCAAAGTTAGTTGCGTGACGCTCAATCTCGTTCTTTGCAATTGTGCGAAGATTGTGTGCACTGATATGGTTAAACATAACTACGTTACCTGATGCAAAACGTGAGCAAATTGCAGCGGGGAAGAACGGCACACCTGTTTCGGGATTTACATCCTTCTGAAGTGCTTTTACAATTACCTTTCTCGAAACGTCAGAAAAATCACCGCTTTCGCCTTCTTCATATAACTGTTTTCCTGCATTTGTAGTCAAAATGATAATTGCTTTAGAAAACGGCACTTCCTGATCTGTAAAATTGTCACGCAATCTGCCGGCATCCAACATCTGAAGGAACAGATGAATAACGCAACTGTGTGCTTTTTCAATTTCATCAAACAAAAGAACGCATTCCGGATTATTTGCTACAAAGCTGGTTACGTTACCTGCTTTGGCGTTCTTATACACTTTATCTGATCCGCAAAACTCAATATTCGCTTCTTTATCAGCATATTCGCTCATATCAAAACGCATAAAAGGCAAGCCAAGCACTCCTGCAGCCTGCTCCGCCAGGAAAGTTTTGCCCACACCGGGAGGGCCCGCAAACAAAAACGTAGCACGGGGACGCGTTCTTGACTTATCAATCATAGACAGCATACTTGCCTGAAAATATCCCGTAGTAAACATATTAACTGCATTATCCTGACCGTAAATGCGATTCTGAAGTTCGGTTCTGATGCGTTTAACCTTTGTAACCAAAGTTGCCATTTCAGATTTTGCAGAATTGGAAACACCGCTCTTCATGTTATCCCCATTTGAAGAAACTTCATGCGAACCCATCAATTCTTCAAATTTGGCTGCTATCATTTCAGCAATTGCAGCTTTGTCATCCTCTTTTCCGGAATTTTCTGCAGACTCATCAGAAGACGCTGTCAATACTTTTTTTATCGCTTCACTCGGGTCTTTTATTATACTCAAAAGCAACGTATTGGTATCAAGCTCTTTTCCTTCAGTCACAAGGGTTAATGCTTCCTGCATTTTCTTCTTCATGTATAAATCATCAAAAAACGCTTTGCCGTTTTCCTGACATATATATAACATCAAAGATTCCTTTGCAGTATTAAGATTCTGAATTAATCCTGTTACAGTTTCACTCAGAATCATCAGTTCAGAATCTACATCCTTATCTGCAATATCTCCGACAGAAGAATTCATCTGGTCGATAATTGCAACGAAAAATTTTTCAGCCGTGAACAAGTTATTCTTTTGGTTGCCTATTTGAGTTGCATCTCCAATGAGTTTATTCAACAGTTTGCTTGTTTTAATCTCAGCCATTAAAATATCTCCTTATCAGTTAGTTCCGACTTTGCTGTCCTTAAGTTTTTCACCTTCTGCCAACGAAGAATAATCAACCAGATCGTGATGCATCTTCGCCAGGTCATTACGGCTCGAGCTATCTTTCGAGCCGCTGAACACATAGCCTTCAGCACGCATATACGCATTCCATCGGCGGTGTTCCAACGCCCCGATGATGTTGCGCTCTTCATCAGTCAACTCTTCTTCTTTTTTATCCGCTCCCGGAATACCGCAGTAAATACGGGCTTTCATATGTATCGCAGAAGCCATAGAAGACCTGTAATTATATTCATAGGTCCAGAACTCATCTTCATCTCCCCACTTCAAATGCCTTTTTAACGCTTCTTCCTCAAGTTCCGAATCAATAATAACATCTTCTGTATAAGACGAATCCATATCGCCGATAAACTCTATATCATACTCCTGTCCTCTGTAATTTTTGATTCCTTCAAGTGCACGCTTCTGCTGGGAGTTATATACAATAGCTTGAATTACAGGATGAATCTTCATTCTTTCAAAATACATCCTGAGGTTTACTGCTGTATTGATATTAACGTCATCATCACCAAGAGCAATAATTGCATACGTTGTATCTGCATTTTCGGAAATCACCTTTGCGAAAGAAACCGACTCCACGTCAACTCCGGAATGGACCGTTATCTTATACTGTGCTTCACCTTCCAATTCAACACCGTTGTAACAAGGTGACATAAGTTCAGGAGCCAGGGCAACAAACTTTTCTTCCGCTAACGGATCTTTATCAAAAGCATTAATCTCAAGTTTATATCCGTCCATCTGGCCAAACCAGGCAAGAGCTTTTACCATTTCAGTACCGTGACGGCCCATACCGACTACTACCGCGGAAATCTTTTTTGTATTACCGTCAACTTTCTTTGCTCCGTCAAACAACGCTCTGCCCTTTTCGTAAAGAACCCGATTAACCAACGATTGAACTTCATTGATTCTGCGAACCTTTACCTGTCCTTTATCAATTGCAGTCAGAAGAAGCTCACTCTCAATTTTTGTAGAAAAAACATAAAGGTGTGTGTCATTTCTGTCTCTGTAACAATCTATGATTTTTAACGCCTGGTTCAGATTCTCCGTTTCATCCCTGCCTATGGTGAAGAACGATATTGATTTTCCGGATGAATGCTTTTTAAAATCAAGAACCATAATATCCTTTTTGAAACATATCGCACCAATTGATTTTGCTTTTTCTATCAGTTCGTATGAACTCTCTTCATTTTCTTCAAAAACATCGGTAAAAATAATTGCCGCTCTATTATGTTTTGTTTTAATATCGTTCGCAAGGGCTAAAGACTTTTCATTCAACTCTGAAAACACATAAGCTTCTTTAAAGTACGAACAAAGATATTTTAAATAAGCTGAGAGATTCTTAAACAACGACAATACAAAACCGAAAGTAAATACAGGCGCGAGAACAAACAGAGTTGCGGTCCACAGCTGATACCAAACTTCAAGCCAATCCGGACAATAAACCATACTTTCTTTGACAGTATTAAAATCACATCCGATTGCAAATACTTGCATTGAATTGAATACCGACAACAAAAATGCCCTCCATCCGACCAATGCAGTTGCTCCCGCTGCAACACTGTGTATCGGTAAAAACGCAACAAGAGCAGAAATAAACACGCCGGCAAACAACGTATTAAAAATACCCAACTTATGTTTTTTACTCAGCTTGCTCCTGTTGATTGCAAGTGAAACCGTCACAGCAAAAAGCAAGCAGCTTACTGATACAGACAAACACGTTAACCACATATGTATACTTCCTCTTTATATTTATAATTATGCTCTTTATTATACTTCGCAGCCGCGAACCTGTCAAGTGTGCCGGAAAGTTTATCACTTCAGCAAGCATATGAAGCCATGCTATAACGTACACTTAATTCAAACCCTTTATTCACGTTTAAAACTCAACAAAATAAATAACAAATAGTTACAGTTACCTGAGTTTGTTGACAATTTTGACAAATAGTGCTATTATATCCGTGGTATAATTCCCTTGAACTATTTCATTCAGAAATGGAGTGTCAATAGATGAAAGGT
>JAZQKN010000081.1:0-1700 GCA_045542175.1 Acutalibacteraceae bacterium
CTCACCGCAGATGAAAGCGGCGTAGCAATCATCGGCGGCTCGGAGTGTGCGGTTTTCTACGGCAGGCAGACTCTTGCCCAGCTCAAGGGCGTTTGCCCCTGCGTGAGAATCACCGACAAACCTGCCTGCGAATACAGAGGCCTTATGCTCGACTGCGTAAGGCATATGTTTTCCGTTGACGAAATCAAGAGGCTCGTTGATGCCGCCGCAGCTCTCAAAATGAACCGTTTTCACTGGCATCTGACGGATGACCAGGGCTTCCGCATATGGATTGACCGCCGCCCCACCCTTACAATCGAAGGCTCGGTGAGAAGGGCATCGGAATTCGGCTCTCTCAAAGAGGAGGGCGAATACGGCGGATATTACACCGCAACGCAGATGAAGGAAATCGTTGATTACTGTGCAGAAAGATATATCACCGTTATCCCCGAATTCGACATTCCGGGTCACTGCTCCGCCCTGCTTCACGTTTACCCCTCCATCGGCTGCGAGGGTACGCCCGTTGAGATCAAAACGCATCAGGGTGTTTTCGAGGATATCCTCTGCGCAGGCAAGGACGAAACCTTTGAAACCGTTTTCGATATTCTTGAAGAAATTCTTGAAATTTTCCCCTCGGAATATATTCACATCGGCGGCGACGAAGCCCCGAAAGAACATTGGAAAAAATGCCCCGACTGTCAGCGCAGAATCCGTCAGACGGGTCTGAAAAACGAGGAGGAGCTTCAGGGCTGGTTTACCAACGAAATCATCGCCTTCCTCAAATCAAAGGGCAGAAAAGCAATCGTCTGGAATGAAAGCCTCAAAAGCGGTCTCATCGGCAGCGAAGCCGTTGTGCAGATGTGGATGGACCCGAAAAAAGATTCCGTCAGCTTTGCAAACAAGGTCGGCGGCAGAATTATCGTCTCCGATTTCTTCCATTATTATTGCGATTATCCCTACGAAATGACGCCGCTTGACAAGACCTATAACTACAAGGCGGTTGTCAGAGGAATTAAAAATCCTTCGTCCGTTTACGGCGTTGAGGTGCCGATATGGACGGAATTCATCAACAGCTTTGACAGGCTGAATTATATGTTTTTCCCGAGGTTTGCCGCCGTTGCGGAAACGGGATGGACAAACGAGGAAAATAAAAATGCGGCTGACTTCCGCCGCCGCTTCAGATGCTTTTCACATATTTTAAGCCGTCTGGGCATAAACGCCGCACCGCCTCACGAATGGAATTCCTCACCCGTTTCAAGAGCCGTCGGCACAATCGGGTTTATGAATTCAAACGTGAGAAAAAAGCCGAAAAGCAAGTAAAAAAATCAGCCGTGTGCAGATGAATGCACACGGCTTTTGCTTTTTATTTCTTATTTATTTTCCATACGTAACTGACTGCCTCGGCAATGGCAATCGCTGAAATGAAGAAGCAGGCAATAATGAGTGACCATCGAAGGTCAATTGCGCCTCTTTTTTGTAAATCGAATGCAATTTCAACAACAACCAGATAGATAACCGTCTCAAGGGAGACAACCGAAATTGCGTGCAGACCTTTGAGCTTACCTGCGCTCGCAAGTGCAGAGTCAACCGCCACGAATATCGCCATCAGAACCATCAGCGGCAGACCTATCTGGAAAAACCTTTGAGTAAAGCCGTCCTTGCCGACAAGGAGCAGAGCGTAGGTCAGAATCGAGAAAAAGCTGAGAAGCGCGGTAACGGGA
>JAZQKN010000082.1:0-7718 GCA_045542175.1 Acutalibacteraceae bacterium
CGTGACCAAGGAGTCTGCTATCGGCGAATATGAGGATGTTATAACCGCAGATTCTCTTGCAACAAGCGATAACTATACACTTACAGTCGTTTATCCGGACGGTAACGGTGCAGACCTTTCAATTGTTAAGGTTTCGGTTAAGACAATTATGGCTCCGCTTGACGGCGTTACCGAAGATAACGTAACCTCGGACAACGAGGCAACAATAAACGAAGTTATTGCCGAACTCAACGAATTCACTCCTGAGAACGAAGAAGAGCAGAAGCAGCTTCAGGAAGCTCTTGATAAGTGCAGCAGCCTTCTTGCAAAGATTGAAGAAGCCCGTAAGGCTCTCGGAGAAGCTGAGGAAGAATCCGTTGTTCTTGATAAAGAAAGAGCGACTGTTTTCTGGGAGGATGATATTGAAGAATTCCTTGATAAAATCAATTCTCTTCTTGAAAATCCCAATATGAGCCCTGCAGAAATTGAAAAACTTGAAGGCTACAAGGCGCAGACAGAAGAAATACTTGAAATTATCCATACACCCATAGAATACATTTCACTCCGTTTCTTCTACCTCATCTGGGACTTCCTTACCTGGATGTACAACGGCATTGGTTGGGTGTTCTCAAATTTATTTAACATCGGCTAAACTAAACAAAAGAGCCTGCTGAGAAATCAGTAGGCTCTTTTATATTTCTGGATTGAACGATATTTTGTTGTCTCATATCAATTGATAAACATAATTATACCCTTGCGGAAATGAACGGTAAAACGCCTGAAACCGTTGATATGTAAGGAATTCACCCCAACCGTTTCTCTAAATTGAGCATAGCGGAAATGTAGTTTTCTGACTGTGTCAATGTTGTCTGTAACGGGTCAATTTCATGGATCGATATGGTTAAATTATTAGTATATGTTTAGAAATACTAATTATTCATAAAAACAAAAATTTTTTGAAAAGTTAATTCTAAAAGAAATACAGACTTAACAAACGGAAGGTGAGTATGTAATTTATTATCCGGATTTTTCTGTATACTCATAATAACGAATTCAATGTCTCTGTCGTAAAATATTCCTTTTCATTTTTTGAAAATTCAATCAATTATTTCGAAAGACCTGAGGTATGCCAGAAAATCAAGAACGTCCTTTTCGGCTTCTTCTTTGCTGACGTCATACTCATCTGTAATTTTTGTTATTATTTCTGCTTCATCAGAAGCCCCGGGAAGCATTTTCCAGATGCATGCCGCTGTTTCTGTCAGCATAAAAATTCCGTTTGTGCTGATTACACTGCCGCCTACGGGAACAAGGAGATATTCACCCGCAACTTCTCTGAACACCATTTGTTTGTTTATTTTCATTGTGAATCTTCACTCCCGCTTTTAATTTTGTTATATTCGATCAGGGTCAGTCTGTAGATTTCTTCAGCAAGCTTGCAAACGTATTCGGGTTTCCCGTTAAATTTGCCCGTTTCTGCATAACACATTGCCGCACAAGCCTTACATATACCAAAATATAGGCACGAATGACATTCTGCGGGCATTTTTACGTCTTTTGTTTTGCTTTTAACTCTCTCCCACGCTTCCAAAAATCCGACTTCAAGCGGTCGGGCTTCCGGCTCGGGGAGCATTCCGCAAGCACGCATAGCACCGTCAGAAGTTATCCAGTAAGACGACCTTCCCGCCCTGCATCTGACTGTATCGACAGGCATACCGTTGCTTGGGGTAAGAAGCTTTTCAGCTCTCGGAATAAAACCGTCTTTACCGTTGCGAAACAGCTCGTTTTCAACGGTTATTTTAGCGGCATCGGTATACGGCAATCTGGTGGAATTGTGTCCGTAGTCATTGTTAAGCCTTGCTTGCGGATAAACGTAAGCAGTTGTGCTTATCTGCACGTCAAGTTCTTTTGCAATATTGATTATATCCTTGCAGCAATGAGCGTTTTTTTCTGTAATCACCGTGTTGATTTTCACCGGAATATTAAGTGCTTTAAGTTTTTTGATGTTTTCAATAACGTCTGAAAATTTATCGGCTTTGCAAAGACTGCGAAACGATTCGCTGTCTGAACCGTAGAGAGAAATATTGATTCTTGACGGCGGTCTTTCTTTGAAAAGGTCAAGATATTTATGAATAAGACTTCCGTTTGTATTGACGGACAATACAAAGCCCATATTGTTAAGTTCCCGATAAATGCGCTCAAAATCTTTTAAAATCAAAGGCTCTCCGCCGGTAAGGAGCAAAAACAGAGTTCCCGCTTTCTTTGCCTCCTCGCCAAGTGAAATCCACTCATCGGCAGAAATCTCTTTAACATTGTTGTTTTCACTGTGAACATAACACATTTCACATTTAAAATTACACCGTGAAGTTAATTCGAAGGTACCAGAAACAGGCAGACCTTTTTCGATACCTTTGGAATGAAGATATTGTATTAACCTCGGTTCCGTACTCAAAGACATAATTCATTCTCCAATACTCTGACCGAAGATTCATCGGGCAGACATTCAAACTTATAAACAGGCAACTCATCACAAATCTGATTTATGATATCAATAACGCCTGACGAAGAATCCGGATTACCCACAGGCAGATAACAACCTGTCAGAACCAAAACAAACGCATCTGATGAAGAAAGACGGCAAAGCTTGTTTTCCTTTGCCTGAGCAAGACAGACAACTGCTTTAATCGGTGCCGTTATATTGCGGCAAAAGCCCGAAGATCCCGAAAACGGCAATCCGCAAGCAACAATATTTTCATCGCAACGTGAAATCATCGCTTTATCACCGTTGACAATTTCAGCGTCCGCATATTTTTCCCAGAGCATAGCCTGTGTTGATTTTCCGGTTCCGCTCGGAGCGGTAAATAAAATTGCAGAGCCGTTTTTTATAATGTACGAGGCGTGAATAACAGCTTTCTGACTGTCAGACATCAGTTCTTCAAAACCCAAAAGGTCAAATACCACTCTGTTCCATAATTTTTCTCTGAAATCAGAAAGGAGAATAACCTTTTTTGATTTTTCCGAAAAGATTCTGCAGGCATAGCATCCTTCCGCACCGTGGTTTTTATACCAGCAATACTGAACACCGCGTTCGTTATAAACGGTGATATCCGTACCCTCAACGGCATTGTCAGGTATTTCAGGCAAAAGCTCGGAAAAACTGTATTCAACCGTAAAATCAGCTTTGCATTCATCACAAAGAAACTGCGAATAAGGCTCGCTGTTCACGATTTTAACGGGTGTGATAACCCTTATAACCGTATCATTGAATTTATAATACTTACTGTGCATAGGTAACAAACATCACCTTACTTCCGGAAACTTTAAAATGCTCTGCATCAACCTGAGTTTTTTGGTTTGAACCAAGACCGTTGATTCTTACACGGTAGGTTGTTCCTTCGCTGAAAATGCCGTTTTCAATGCTTTTATAATAAACAAAGATATCTCCGTTAATATTTTCTCCTGAAATGTTTTTTACCGATATAAGCTTATCACAGCACATAATCTCAAATATTTCAGGATAAAGTGAGATTTCTGACGTAAAAAAAGTTTTTTCTTCTATTTTCCAGTTGTAATAAGATGATTTTTTGTCAAACGCAACAGGTCTGTCACTTTTAAGAATTGAAGTTGACCCTGCAGGAATTGTTGTCATGGGGAATTTCAAAACTTCATCTGCACAATTAACGCTTAGAAGCGCATGCTGAATATCTGTTTCAGAGATGTTTCTTATAACGATGCTTACAACACCGTCTGTTTCGCCTATACTGATAATTTTAAGCCAGCTGTCAACAATAAGCCCGACCTGCGAATTTTCAGGCTCTTTCGCTTTATAGGGACCGATTTCCCTGTCGGTAATTTCATTTGTGCTTACCGGCACTTCAATATCAGCTATGTTTACAAGTTCCCTGCTGAGCTCCTTCTCTTTTTTACAGGAACAAAGAAACACAAGCGAAAAAACAATAAGAAAAACTATTGAATTTTTCAAAAAATTTTTCATAAAACAATCAATCCTCTTTTTCGGGAAACAGCGGAGTTCAGAAGAACTCCGCTGCCATAATTAATCACGAAGAAAAAACGTTGAAGTTTGCCACGGGAATGTCATAGCAAATACTGTCGTTTCCGTCGGGGGGAATTGTGTCGCATTCCAATGTTGTTTCAGCAAAAATGAAGAAACCGAGATTAGGATCTTCAACGGCACAGACATATTGAGCTGAATTCGTGCCGAGCAAAGAACAGCTGCCTGATACACTCGCTGAAAGTTGAATACCTTCATAAATCGCCAAAGGTTTTATATATGATTTTTTCATTGTTGTATCCTCCTTTCGGTTCAGACAAGCTTAATGCCGAAATTCGACAAAAGCTTTGCAAAGAAATCCAGAACAGTTCTGAAGAAACCGATTATCTTTTCAAACCAAGTAGGTTCTGTAGTTTCTTCCTCTTCGACTGCGGAAACGGTTACTGTGATTGTAACGGGCTCGTTATCGCCTGTGTATCCGTTTTCGTAAGCTGCAGAAACGGTGTAAGTATATGTGCCTGCGCCTGTTTCGGAAAGAACGACTGTCCATTCCTTGACATCTTCGTTTTCAAGAGGCTTGACAACACTTGATACACTTTCGGGAGTCACAAGCTTGCCGTTTGCATCCTTGATAACAAGAGATGAAACATCGGTTGAAGTTTCGATGGTAATAACAACCTTATCATTTTCGGTAATATTGTCGCTGACCGAAACATCATCTTCACCGATTTCAAGGTCTGCATATCTCATTGACATTGCGGTATAAGCATAACTCTGGGTTTCAACATTTGACATAAGAGCAAGGTTTTCGGTTGCTTCGTCATAATTCTCTGCATAGTGACCGTAAGCACCTGCGCCCGTGAATGTCCACTTCATATTGGTGAGTGAAAGAACGCTCTCTGCTGCAGATGTATTCTGAATAACAACCACACCGCTGGTGTAATATGTTACATCGCCAACCTGAACATTGGTCCATGCAAGCTTGCCGCCTACGGGAAGAACAGAGTTTATTGATCTGTACATTTCTGTTGCAGAGTTGATTTCGGTACTTACCGTATTTGCACCGTAAGAAACGGTAAATACAGGTGCGCCTGTGGCACTCTTGACACCGATCTGAACATCATCCGGAACTGCCGTTGCCCAAATTTCAAAGGCAACTGCCTGATTCTGTGCGAGGTAAAGCTCGTTGTTGGGACCTGCCTTCTTATACATTTCAAGGTCGTTATCGCTTGCGGCAATACCGTCAATGAAGATTACACCCTGAGTTGATGCATCCTGTGAAAGTGTGTTTGCGCCGATAAGCATATCCTTGATTTCAAGGTAGTTGGGATATGATTCCTTATCATCCTTAAAGGACTGAAGAATCTGATCGTCGGCAATGCCGTCATCCTTGCCTGCAGGATCATAGATACGGATAGCATCAATATAAAGATTATAATACTTGTTGCCGTCTGCATCAGTTTCATAATGCTTATAAAGATTTGTGAAAGCGCAGGTTACGACTACTCTGTAGTTACCGTAATCAAGACCGTCGATCTTCATAACGGGAACCTGATAGAGAGCTGCATCTGTGTCGCTTTCAACCCAGCCGTAAGCATAGTTATAAGCATAAGCGGGATTTTCGGTAACTGTTTCTGTCAAGTTACCGTCAGCATCATAATAAGTGGGAGTTTCGGTGTAGCCGTTGCCCGAAACATCGTAATAAGTTACTGTCTGAGTAGCACTGCCGTCTTTTACTGCGTAATAAGTCTTTGACGTTGTAACTGTGCCGAGAATACTGTTATAGAGCGGAACTGCGGTTTCTTCAAGCGTTGTTTTGCCGTTTGCGTCGGCATAAAGCTTACCGTAGCTGTAGCCATAATAATTATCAACGATTCTCTTCTTGCCGACTCTTGCGCCTGTTTCATCATAGATATCAAGATAGAAAACGCCTGACTTACTGTCTGTAAGGCTTATGATATCAAAGCCCGTACCGCTGAATTCAAATTCCATTGTGGGCCATGATGCGCCGGTGCCGCCGCTGATGCTTGAATTGGGATTATTCTTCTCACTTACAGACACAACATGGGATGAATATGCACTGTATTCAACGCAATTATCATAAGCGGGGTCGTAGCCGTAGGGATTTGCGGAATCATCGTCTGCAAGGTCAGCAGCCTGAGTCATTGCGGTTTCTGTGCCGACTGTTTTCCATACGCCGTATTCATAGCTTGAATTGTCAAATCCCGAAGCTGTTGCGCCGTCGGTAAATGAAATGCCGTTTGAATAGTTATCTTCAAAATAGATTGAAGTTGCGGGGATAAACGCCGTTCTTTCGTACTGATAATATTCTGTGTCTGAAGAATAGGTGGGGTCATTGGTAACCTTTGCACAAGAATAGAAATAATCTCTGCCCGTAAACTTAATTGTTGGGGGTGTAAAGGTCAACTCACCATCAGAATTCACCGCACAGGTGCCGTAATTCAAACCTTCAACATTGAGAACTGTATTGTCCGCACTGAATATTCCCGTAAGATTATCGGGCGGATCAAAGCGGAGAATTTCATCAAGATTTGTGTTTGATGCTGTGATACCTACGTATTCAACAGTTGCAGCGTTTGTCTGTGCAGCCTCTGAAATATAGTTGTTATCGGTTATATTATAAGTTACAGGATGGCCGTAGTCGATAACAAGAGTCTGATTGTTAAGCTTGACATCCTCTGAAACCTGCTGAATGTTGAAGGTGATTTCGCAGTTTGAATCGGTTGAACCTCTTTCAAGATAATAGAAAGTAAAGGTGTGGTGATCTCCGTCCGTGCGAACCTCGTTGAGTTTTGCAAGCGCAGCAGAGTTATCGGCGCTGATGCCGTCATTGGCTTCGCCGTAGGTATATGTTGTTCCGTATTCTGTGGTGCTCTTGACTTCGCCTTCAGCAACGTCCATTGCATACTGATAGTTAACCGATGCATTGGTGAAGTTGATACTTGCACCTCTCTTGCCGTGAAGACCGCCGTTATCAAGAACAAGCACATCATCAATGTAAACAAGAACGTCGTCGTCACCGGAGAAGTTGAAGACAATGTCTTTACCGTCAGCATATGTGCCTGCAACGGGAATGTAGAAATCGGTTGTGAATGACATACCGAAATGATAAACGGCATTCTCACCTGTAAGGGTAGTTGTGTTGTTCTGATAGTTGAAGGGGAAGAAGCCCTTGCCCTCGCCTTTACCTGCAAGATTTATTGACCAATCCTCAACAGGAGTGAGTTGTGCCGTTGCGGTATTTGTATCATCATCAAAGGTTGCCTGGAAAAGATAGCTTTCGTTTGAGCTTGAATAATTGTAAGTATTTATACCGTATTCGTTTGTACTTACAACAAACGGGAAGCTGAGATCCCAATAGAACTTTGAATAGCCCTGAGTTGTGTCATTTGAGAGAACCTCTTCCTTAGCAAACATATCGTTGATGTGCACGCTCATTCCTTCAAGAGCGGGAAGATTTACTTCTTCCGATGTTGAGGAATCGGCTGTATAAATTGTCAGGTTATAGCCATCAGATGAATCGTGATTTGCGTTTGAAGGAACTTTATTGGCATAAGGAAGTGATGTGTAATCCGCATGGTCTGCAGGTAAGCCGTCAACAAGAAGCGCACTGAAAAGGCCCTGAACAGAAGCACCCTCTTCCTTGGATTCACCTGCACCCTGCGTGTCTTCCTTTGTCCATCTGTTCCATGCAGTTTTGTTGATGGTA
>JAZQKN010000083.1:0-7827 GCA_045542175.1 Acutalibacteraceae bacterium
GGACTTGAATTCAGTTTCAATATGATGCCCGCGAAATAATAACTAAAAAACCCGTTGAGCTTAAAACTCAACGGGTTTTCTGTTATTTTATCTTATTTAGTACCGAAAATTCTGTCGCCCGCATCGCCGAGACCGGGAACAATATAGCCGTGATCATTAAGATGATCGTCAAGTGCACCGATATAAACGTCAACGTCGGGATGAGCAGTCTTGAGAGCTTCAAGACCTTCGGGAGCGGCAATAATGCACATAAACTTAATATTCATGGGATTACGGAGTTTGATCTGAGTAATTGCGTCGATAGCCGAGCCGCCTGTTGCGAGCATCGGATCAAGAACAATAACTTCACGGTGTTCAATGTCAGCGGGAAGCTTGCAGTAATATTCAACAGGCTTTAATGTTTCGGGATCTCTGTAAAGACCGATATGACCTACTCTTGCTGACGGAACAAGTGAAAGTACACCGTCAACCATACCGAGACCTGCTCTGAGAATGGGAACAAAAGCAAGCTTTTTACCTGCAATTACCTTTGTTTTTGCAACAGTAATAGGTGTTTTGGTTTCTACTTCCTTTAAGGGTAAATCTCTTGTTGCTTCGTAGCACATAAGTGTTGCAATTTCACTGATGAGATTACGGAATTCCTTTGAGCCTGTTTTCTCGTTTCTGAGGATTGTTAATTTATGCTGAATAAGAGGATGATCCATTACCATTACTTTTGCCATTTCTTTATACCTCCGCTGTTTTAAAATCTGTTTTCAAGATCGGTAATCTGGGCAATTCTTCTGATATGACGCTCTTCACCGCTGAATTCTGTGTCAATAAAAACGTCAACGAGTTCAATTGCCTTTTCTACAGTTACAACTCTTCCGCCTGTGCAAAGAATATTTGCATCATTGTGAAGTCTTGTCATTTCGGCTGAAAATTTATCTGAGCAACAAGCGGCTCTGATACCCTTAACCTTGTTTGCAGCCATTGAAATACCAACGCCTGTTCCGCAGAAAAGAAGACCGAGTCTGCATTCGCCGCTTACAACAGCTCTTGCAGTCTTTTCAGCGTAGACCGCATAATCACAGGAGTCGGCAGTATATGTACCGAAATCCTTATATTCGATTCCTCTCTCTTCAAGGTGAGTTTTAATTGCATTTTTGAGTTCAAGACCTGCGTGGTCACAGCCTAAAGCTATCATTATTATTCTCCTTTTCTGAGTTTTAATTCTCTTTCCGCCTGAGGCAAACGAAGATAAACGGGACTGAGCAGTGCTGAATCTTCAAACAAAGCCTCGTTTGAAACGGCAGCCAAAGCCGCACCGTATGCCCTCTGATATCTTCTGTTTTCAGCAGCAAGAGAGAGATTGTTAATTTTATCATTCATTTCGTTATAACAGATTTCAGCTCCGTCGCCCGAAAGAATGACAGTTTTGTCAATCGCTGATATTTCACTTGCAAGATCATCAATTGAAACTGCTTTATCCTCACAAAGTCTGTTCACGGCACCGTCCGTTATTTCAAACAACGCAGTATAAACCTGTTTACACCTAGCATCCATCGTTGCACAAACAACGCAATTTTCATCAAGAAAATTATAAGCGATGCATTCAAGCGTTGAAACACCCGCACAAGGCTTGTTTTCAGCAAGTGCAAGTCCTTTTACAGCGGCAACTCCGATTCGGATTCCTGTAAAAGAGCCGGGACCTGCATTAACACAAAACGCGTCAATTTCGTTTATATTCATATCCGCCTGTCGCAACGCGTTGTCAACCATAGGCATAAGCGTTCTGCTGTGAGTAAGACCTGCGTTAACAAAGCATTCGCTTATCAAAGCTTTGCCGTCAGTTACCGCAACACTCGCAGTTTTGGCAGATGAATCTACAGAAAGAATTTTCAAATTATTCAACTCCGATTATTTCAATTATTCTTTCGTTTTCGTTATCAGTTTTTCCGATTATTACCTTTATACAATTATCAGGCAGAACAGACTCAATGTTTTCGCTCCACTCAATAATCAGGCTGGCGCCTTCGTCAAGGTAATCGAAAAAACCGGTAGAATAAAGGTCATCCCAACCGTTTATCCTATACATATCAAAGTGATAAAGCGTTCTTTTACCCGCTCTGTATTCGTTCACAAGTGCAAAAGTAGGACTGCTGACGTCGGAATCAATACCCATACCTTTTGTGAATCCTCTCACAAAAGCCGTTTTACCGGCGCCAAGCTCTCCGAACATCGCAACAACAGTACCGTAAGGCAGTTTTTCAGCGAGTTCAAAAGCAACTTTTTCAGTTTCTGTATAACTATTTGTCTTAATAACTGCCATAATGCACCGCCTTTACAGTGAATTCAATCAGCCTTCAAATCTGCTGATTATATCGTTTGCCATCTGAGGAAGGTCTGTAATAAGACCGTCAACACCGTATCTGAGAAGCTTCTGTGCAAGCTCGGGTTTGTTAACCGTCCAGACGTTAACCTTGATTCCGTTTGCGTGTAACTTTTCAACGTACTTTTTAGTAACAAGGCAATAATGAGGATGAAGATAATCAACCTTAAGCTCTTTAGCATATTTAAGATAAGTAAAGAGCATCTTTTTATAAGTAATGGGTCTTTCGGGGCTGTAAAGAAGACCCGTTTTGCAATTGGGGTCTACCCTCTTGCATTCAATAAGCACCTTTGAGCTGAAGCTTGAAATAAGAAGCTTATCAAAAAGTCCGTGTTCTTTAACGGCATCTATGGTTTTTTCAACGATGGAAAAATTGCCGTCAAGAGGAGGCTTGATTTCGATATTCATAATTTCAATATCTGCTTTTTCACAGAGATTGAGAAATTCTTCAAGAGTAGGAATCTTTGTACCTTTGAATTTATCGTGAAAATATGAACCGAAATCATACTGTCTGAGCTCTTCAAAGGTAAGCTTTCTGATATCGCCCTCACCTGTTGAAGTGTCGTTTATAGAATAGTTATGGCATACAACGGGTACACCGTCTTTTGAGAGATGAATATCGGTTTCAAATCCGTCACAGCCCAGTTCAATTGATTTTTCAAATGCAGGGATAGTGTTCTGAGGAGCAACTTTATTTGCACCTCTGTGAGAAATTACCTTACATTTAGCCATTATATCAACACCTTAATTATAATATATCCAATATATATTAACAGATATTTCTGTATTTTTCAACATATTTAAAAATAAAAATCGGCAACAGAGTAAATAAACTCTGCTGCCGACTTAATCATTAATCAATTTCATCCATAACGCTTAAATATGCGGGTCGGATTATCTTATCCATACATACAAGTTCTTCTATTCTGTGAGCGCTCCAACCGACAATACGTGCTATTGCAAACATTGCTGTATAAAGCTCCTGAGGAATACCGAGCATTTCATAAACAAATCCGCTGTAAAAATCAACGTTGGGACTTACGCCTTTGAAAATGCGTCTGTTTTTCGAAATAATAACAGGTGCAAGCTCTTCAATATTACGGTAGAGTTCAAGGTCTTTTTCTCTGCCCTTTTCTACTGCAAGCTTTTCAACGTATCCTTTAAAAACACGCTCTCTGGGGTCGGAAAGCGAATAGACCGCATGACCCATACCGTAGACAAGACCCTTTTTATCAAATGCATCCTTATTTACAATTCTTGTAAGATAAGCCGCAACTTCTTCTTTATCGGAATAATCGGAAATATGATTTCTGATATCCTCCATCATTTCCATAACTTTAATATTCGCACCGCCGTGCTTCGGTCCCTTGAGTGAAGACATCGCTGCGGCAACGGTCGAATAAGTATCCGAGCCCGAAGAGGTAATAACTCTGGTTGTAAAGGTTGAGTTGTTACCGCCGCCGTGCTCCATATGAAGAATAAGCGCCGCATCAAGCACCTTCGCTTCGGTTAAAGTATAATTTTTATCGTTACGAAGCATCATAAGGAAGTTTTCGGCGGTTGAAAGAGTCGGGTCAGGGCGGTGGATAACCATACTGTCAAAATTAGTGATATAGTTATAAGCGTGATAACCGTAAACTGCAAGCTGAGGAAAGGTTGCAATAAGCTGAATACATTGCCTGAGCGAGTTTGAAACGCTCGTATCAAGCGCATTATTATCATACGAAGCAAGTGTCAGAATGCTTCTTGTCATTGAATTCATTACGTCTTTGCCGGGAGCTTTCATAATAACATCTCTGGTAAAATTTGTAGGCAAAGTTCTGCATTTACCGAGAAGTTCTTTGAATTCTTTAGACTGTTTTGCATCAGGCATTTCTCCGAGCAAAAGAAGATACGCAATCTTTTCATAACCGAATTCATCTGCGGGTATACTGTTTAAAAGCGTTTCCACCCTGTGACCTCGGTACCAGAGCTTGCCTTCATCGGGAACTTTTTCACCGTCAACAATCTTTGAAGACGAAATTTTTGAAATATTGGTAAGTCCCGCAATTACCCCGTTTCCGTTTTCATCGCGAAGACCTTTTTTAACTCCGTAATCTTTAAATAACTGCGGATCGATTATGTCATTTTTTCTGCACAATTGTTCTTTCTGTGAAATATACTCTTCAAAATTTACCATCAATAACCTCCTGGAGAAAGATTTAAACTTTACTTCTGAATATATTTTAGCATTTTTTTCATTTTAGTTCAACTGTCAGAAAAGTTTTGTAACTGTTTGTAACTTTAACTTCACATTCATTTAATCATTAAATGCTTTTCTTCTGCAAAAATTTATGATATAATACCGAAAAAATACAATCAGGCGGGATTTATGATGAAAAAAATCGGCAGAGAAGTTCTTTTTATCGGAACAAACGAAAACAACCCCAGAAACGGCGAAGGAGCATTCATAAGGCTTAACAACGGCTCAATTATGTTTGCTTACACAGAATTTATCGGAGATGATTGGGAAGACGACGCTCACGCACAAATTGTTGCAATCGTTTCAGATGACGAAGGTGAAAGCTGGTCCGAAAAACGAATTCTTTTCACTAAACCCGAAGGCTGCAAAAACATAATGTGCTTATCATTACTCAGAATGCAAAACGGCGACATCGGTGCATTTTACATAATAAAAAATCCAGACAGTACGGATCAGATTGTTCTTACCCGTTCATCAGATGAAGGATTTACCTGGAGTAATCCTAAAAACTGCCTTGATTGCATTGAAGTTGCTGACTACTACGTAATAAACAACGACCGCGTTTTCCGTACCAGAAGCGGCAGAATCATACTCCCTCTTGCCCGTCACACCGTGCTTACTGAACACAAAGAATTTATGCCCGGTGTTATATGTTTTGTAATGAGTGACGACGACGGATTGACGTGGTTCAAAACCGAAACGGAGTTTGAGTGTCCGTTCCCACATAATCCCGACGGTTACGAAGAACCCGGAATTTATCAGTTTGAAGACGGAAGGCTCTGGTGCTATATAAGAACGTCGCTCGGATTTCAGTTCAATGCTTTTTCTGGCGATGACGGTATCAACTGGAGCGTTCCCGAGCCTGATTTGTTCTTTTCTTCCGCTTGTTCTCCTATGAAAGTAACAGACTGCAGTGATTATACCGTTGCAGTGTTCAATCCCGAACCAGAACACACATTAAGAGAAGAATCAGAGCCGTGGGGAAGAACGCCGTACGTACTTGCCGTAAGTTATGACGGAGGAAAGACGTTCTGTAAAGAGAATCTGTATTATCTTGAAGATGACCGAAATAACGGTTACTGCTATCCCGCAATTATTGACGGAGATGGATATTTCCTTGTTGCCTATTATCACAGCAACAACACCGGAATATGTCTAAACAGCACCAAAATCATTAAAATCACGTATGATGAAATAAGGAAATAAAAACAGCTCTCTTGCAAAAGCAGGAGAGCTTTGATTGATTTAATAACTAAAAACGACAAGTTTCAACAGGAACTTGTCGTTTTATGGTGCACCTGACAGGGCTTGAACCTGCACATCAAAGATACCAGATCCTAAATCTGGCGCGTCTGCCAATTCCGCCACAGGTGCATAGCAAATTGAGTTTATCACTTTGTATATATTTTGTCAAGCAAGCAAATCTTAATGAAATTTTAATATTTTTATTCTTTAATACAGATTGATATTTGAGGGAAATTATATTATAATATTTGAGAATTTTTTCAAGGAGGACAATAATTTGAAAAAAACCAAAAGATTACTCTCTCTGATTCTTTCGGTTATAATTGCTGTTTCAGTATGTATTCCTGTTTATGCAGAAGACGAAACACAGCCCCCCGAAGAAGTAAACCATTATGAAAATCTTGAAATTGAAAGTATCGAAGAATATAAAGCTTTTCTTCTTAAATTTTCAAGACCTGCTATTACAACCGAACAATTTGTCGGTTTTATGAATACCGTTAATTTTATCACCAGATTTTTTACAGGCAGAGCTTTTTATCCCGAGGAGCATTTCGACGTAACCGTTGACGCATTTGTTCAGGATTTAAGCAACCGTATCAACGAAGAATCAGGTGTTGATTTAGTAAAGCTTGCAACCAATCTCCCCGATTTCTGCAGGCCCGCTGATATTATTGCAACCACTTTCAGACTTGACACCACGGCAATCAGAAACGAGTTTTACGCAAAGAGCAACGAGCTCTATAACAACGGTGACGAGGTAATGTCTTACTTATACTATTTCCTCGGTGCTTATTTCAGTGTTATTTACGTTTGCGAAATTTATTCAAAACCCGTCGAAGATAAACCCGAAGTTTATGAGCTTATGCTTAAACTTTGCTACAAAGACGGAACAACCGAAGACTTCTCCCCCGGTGTTTTTATCGACACAACAACAGGTGAATTTACTAACAGAGATAATACCGGTATGTTCGGCTCAGGCTTCAATTTCTCATTCAACAAAATGATGACTTATGCAACCGTTAACTGCTGGATGAGAAATTTCGGATTCTGCGTTTTCTATGACATAGCCGCAAATTCAATGCCTCTCCTCTTCAACTACAACACAAGAAGATTCCATTTTGATTACGACGGACTTGAATGGATGGTACAGATCTGGAAAGGCAATTACGTTGTTGCAAACGGCGGTGAAGTCGGACTTTATACAAGAAACCCCGAAAACAAATTTGCAACTTTCTATAATTGTGCAAACGATGACCAGATGCTTGAAATGTCAATGCAGATTTATGCGGGTGACAAACTCCTTGTTAACCAGGAGCCACAGCTGCATTGGTGGGCAAACGGATTTAATTTAAGCAAAACAATGTATCTCCCCGCTAGCCTTACAATGAAATTCTCAATTGAAATGCGTGATGAAGAAATGCTCAGAGCTTTCTGTGAATCAATTGATAATCACTATATGAGGGACGTCACCTATGCAGTTGACGGACTTACCGTATACGTAGTTTGGTAAAAGCAAGCCGCTGAAGATATAAATTCAGCGGCATTTATTTTTAAAAAGGACTTGATTTTTTTAAACAGTTCATATATAATAATCAAGCGTCAATTTGACAGATACGGAGAGTTGTCCGAGCTGGTCGAAGGAGCACGATTGGAAATCGTGTAAACCCCAAACAGGTTTCGTGGGTTCGAATCCCATGCTCTCCGCCAGAAGCCATAAGAACTAAGGTTCTTGTGGCTTTTTTCTTTTTGTTTTCACATCAACTAAAATATACTCAAACCCCACTTTCGACGACGAAAAGACGACGATAAACCGTGCATAAATATCTCTATGGTCGGCAAGAATATCCGCCACCGTCGGTTTTTGATGTTTTAATAGTGGAATTTTCGATGTAGGTATGATACAATAGTCAAAAATGATATTATATATTGGTGATAAAAATGACAAAAACTGATTACTTGAAACAAATAG
>JAZQKN010000084.1:0-2599 GCA_045542175.1 Acutalibacteraceae bacterium
CTTCGTTTTCTCAATAACCGTATCAATCTCCGCGCACTTTTCATCAAGGAAACTTACTATTTTCTCAATTTCTGTTTTTGACGGTTGTGTAATATAGAAATTATTTATATTTTCTGTCGAAATGTTAGGCTGTGCTGTTCCTTCTGATAAAAGTTGAATATATTTAAGAAACGATTCTGAACTCAAGTAATAGAAAACAAATTTATTCATATCACTTCTAATAATTCCTACTCGCTGGTTTATAAAACTTTTAACCTCAACTTTTTCTATATAACCCATTTTGCCTACCGTTGCACCACTCATTGCAATTACAACATCGTTGGGTGCAACGGTAAACCTATTAAGCAATTCATTATATTCATCAATTTTGTTTGCTTTTGAAAAATCAACTTTGCCGTTAATTATATCTCCTATTCTAATAACAGGATATAACCCATCACTTTTCAAAACACCGCTATCAAAAGCATAACCATTCAAAAACTTTATTATATTTTTTAATTTACAAACTTTCCAACCACTCGGAATATCACCTATCCACTCTATTCCGCTGTTTTTCATTTCACGCATAATTAGTCCTCTTATCTTTAGTTTTCAAGCTGCATTTGGTAATGACATTGCAAGAAGAATTAAATATGAAATAATTGTAATTGTAATTGCTACTGACATCAATTTGATTAAAAATTCATATGTGCCAGGCTTTTTTGCAAGAGAAACTGAAATAAAAAAGCTTGCACAAAATGAAGTTAAAACAGCCACAAGAAACACCATTATAAAAGCATTCAAATATCTATATGTAAACCACAACAGCAACATAACAACAATAGCTGTTATACCAGAAAGCATAAAACAGGAAAAAATATTTGAATAATATATTTCCGTTTTATCGTTTTGCTTTTTAATTTCTCTGCCCGTTATTTTCGTACTAACTCTCATGCACTTCATTTCATTAATGATATACACAATAAGAGAAACTACCATAACAAGCAAAAATGACATCAGACAGCTTTCTGCAATGTAAACCACATCTAACCCTAATTCATATCTTTTTACATAGTCCATAAAAACCGTACCAAGTGCAATTGCAAAAACATAAATGATTTTAAATACAATACCGATTCTTTTTTCACGAACATCAAATGTTTTTACAAAATCCTCATTAAACTCCGCTTCAGGTTTTGGGGTTATTGTTTCTAACGAAACACCATTGGTTTGTCTATTCTTATTGTTTTTTCCTTTAGCTTTACTCAACTTAAAATATCCTCCAAGCTTTTACTTATATCCTTTTCAAGTCCGATGATGCGTTCAAGAATTGCGTCGGCGGATTCGGGTGCCTGATATTTATAAAAATATCTTGTCATCGGGATTTCATAGCCGACCTTCGTTTTGTTCTTGTCAATCCACGCATCGGGCGCATAAGGCAATACCTCACGCTCAAAATATCTGTCAATATCCTCAACAAGAGGAACGTTCTCTGTGTCACGAAGGCTCGCATCCGCTACGGGTTTTCCCTTCTTCATAACAATTTCGCCGTTTTCATCTTTCAGCGGTCTTTCAACAACAATCTTGTTGTAGCCGAATTCAACGGTTTCATAAATCTTGCTCACGCAATGTATGCCGTCTTCGTTGCCGTAAACCGCATCGTGTCTGAATTCGCCGTAGGCTTCGGTTATCAGCTTGCGGCAAAGGTCGGTTATATCATTACGCTTTGTGCCGATTGATTTTCTGCGCTGCTCATAGCAATGCGATGCATCAATAAGCTGCACCTTGCCTGCTCTGTGGGCAGGCTTGTCCTTGCAGAGAATCCATATATAAGTGCTGATACCCGTGTTCATAAACTGGTCGGTTGAAAGCTGAATAATTGCATCAAGCCAATCGTTTTCCAATATGTACTGGCGGATGTTTGAAGGTCCGCTGCCTGCATCGCCTGCAAAAAGCGGTGAGCCGTTCTGAATAATTGCCATCTTGCCGTCAAAAGCAAGCTTTGCAAGTCCGTTGAGAACAAAGAGCTGCTGTCCGTCCGAAATCTTGGGAAGTCCGGGTGCAAAGCGTCCGAGCTCACCGAGTGCCGCTTCCGCTTCAACGGCTTTCTGCTCTCTCTTCCAGTCAATACCGAAAGGCGGATTTGAGATGATATATTTGAAGGTGTAACCCTTGAACTGGTCATCGGAAAGTGTGTCGCCGAATCGCATATTGTTGGGGTCACCGCCTCGAATCATCATATCTGCTTTTGCAATAGCAAACGTGCTGGGATTGAACTCCTGACCGAAGCAGGTAACGGACATATCCTCGCCCAAACCGTGGATGCGTTCTTCCATGCAGGAAAGCACCTGCGACGTTCCCATTGCCATATCGTAAACGGTAACGTTGCCTTCGGTGAGGTCTGCATCCGAAAGGAGAATATCTGTCATAAGATAAATGACATCTCGGCTTGTGAAATGCGCTCCCGCTTCTTCTCCGAATGATTCGGAAAACCTCTTAACAAGATCTTCAAATATGTATCCGCAGTCAACAGCGGTGATTTTATCGGGACCGAGATAACCTTTTGAAGAATTGAATTCTTTTATAACGAGGTAAAGCGTATTACTTTCAACCATACGCT
>JAZQKN010000085.1:0-7237 GCA_045542175.1 Acutalibacteraceae bacterium
CCTGCCGAGCAGGCATCCTGATAGTTATACATCCACTGCATAATGTTCTGGAAGCCGATTTCAAGGAAGCCAATCCAGCCTGCAAGCGAAATAATCCAGAAATATTTGTTCCTTGCAACCGCCTTGAACGCATCAACAAACCTTATCTGCGTGCGGTGTGTTTTCGCCTGAACGGTTTTCTCTTTTGTGTTTACGTAAATTATCATCGACACCAGAAAGCCCGCCAGAAGCATGGGCGGATAAACGTAGCGGTATATTCTGATATCGTAGAGGGTATCCTCCCCCGTTACCGCCCTTGCGAGAAGCGGAAAAATAATTCCGACAATCGAGGGGGAAAGATTTTCCACAACGTAGCGTATTGAAAGCACGTCGGAGCGCTCAATGCTGTTGGGCGATAAGACGTTTATCAGGCTTTCATACGAATCGTTGAAGAAATTATAGAAAAACTGGAATGCAATATTGAAGCCGAGCACAACCGCACACTTTGCGAAAAGGCTCATATTTTCATAAGGCATCCACAGAAACAGCGAGCCGAGAATCGCCGTAGGCAAGCCCATTGTTATGAGGTACGGGCGGTATTTGCCCTTCATGCTCCTTGTGTTGTCTATCATCTGGGCACGCAAAGCCGTCAGCGGAAACGCCGTCAGCAGGCTGATGATATAAATAATCTGCAAGGGAATCGGATCAATGCCTATCGTGTTGCCAAGCAAGGTATTACCCGTTGAAATTACCATCTGCTGGAAGCAGTAAACGATAATTCGCACACCGATTCCGCCGCCTGCAAGTGAAGCAATCTCCTTATAGGTCATATACCTGCCTTCGGGCGGAGTTTTCCAGTATTTTTTTGCGAGAGTCAGGAAGCCAAGTGCTTTGTCTTTAATATTCATAGACAAACTCTCCTTATATTATTTCTGAAACACAACGGTTGTAACGGATTCAAGGGATATCGCAATGATTTCACCTGCACGCATTCTGCATTCTTCAAGATTCTTTTCGTTGTCCGTAACCGCAACAAGCGCATCGCATGTAAGCGCATAGCTTTTTTCTTTATCCGTCGGATTCGCTATGATAAGAACGGTTTTTTCTTCATTTTCAAAGGCAATAAGCATTACGTCAGCATCGTCGCTCTTTGCCTCAATCCGCTTTGCGCCAAGCGGTATATATTTTGAAAAATTGCCCGTTGCGTAAAGCCTTTTCGTGGTTTCACAGCTCTTTTTTTCGATATCAAGATAGATAAGACCGTCGTGATAATCATAATGCGAGCATGCAATCCAATGCTGCCACGAGGTAACGCCGAGCAGCGTAAAATCCTCAATCATAATCTTTACTGTTTCAAGGGCGGAATCCATATCAGGATTCTTTCCGCCGACCATATGAGTCCATTCGCTCATCTTTATCGGCAAATCGGGATAGTTTTTATCCATCCATTTTCTGTATCTTCGGAGAAAGCCGAGTCTTTCGTTAAAGAAAGGCAGAGGCTGATGCAGAAAATATGAGTGCAGGTCAATGGAATCAATACACTTGCGCACCTCAGGATATTTCATCAGATTGCGCGTGTACGACTTGTTAAACCAGCGGATATCTCCGTTTTCGACGCCCGAAAGCTTGACGGATGAAAGCTTACTGCGTTTCCGAAGCTCCCTTGCAAAAGTAAGCATAACCTTGCCTGCCTGACGGGGCGAATAGTGGCACCCCTCCTGCCCTCCCGTCCATATCCAGAAAGGCTCGTTAATCGGAGAAAGATATTTTATAGGCAAGCCTTCGTCAACAAAATGCTCCGTAACGTCAAGGCAGTATTTCGCAAAGGACAGGTAATTCTTTTTGCTTAAATTCGTTCTGAAAAGCTGATGCTTTTTAAGATGCGCCCAACCGTTTTTGGTCAGCCTCTCGATGGGAGAATTCACAAAAAGAATAACCTCCTGCGCTCCGTCACGCACAGCCTGACGCATCATATACACCGCATTTTTGTCACGGTTAAAATCATATCCGCCGTCTGCCGTATCAAAGCTTTCTGTTCTGCGTGCAAAATCGGAATATTCTCCGTTTCCGCTGTGAGCAGAGCCGCCGCCGATATTATATCTGTATATATTCATACCTATGCCGTCGGTCTTGCTGAAAAGCAAACGGGATATGACGTTGCGTATTTCTTCGCCGTTTTCGTCTTTGTTATCCCAGCCGCCGACAATCTGTGCCCACCAGGCACCGCTTGCGCCGATGCCCTCATAGGTCTGGAATTTTTTGTTGCTGTCAATCTGTATTTTCACAGTAACACCTCACAGCATAAAACAAATTTATCAGAATTTATTATAGCTCACCGTTTCTTCCATAGGTCTGTAAACCGAGTGCCTTTCGTTGGGTACGGCATCGGGTGCGGCGTAACCCATCACAAGAAGCGCAACGGGCTCAATATTTTCGGGAATCTCAAACGCTTCGCGCATTTTGAAGGGGTTGAAATGCATAACCCACGTCGAGCCGATGCCGAGCTCCCACGCCCGAAGCATCATATGAGTTGTGACAATGCTTGCATCAACAATTCCGCACTGCGCACCGTCATAGGGTCTTGTCCAGCATTCGTCCTTATTGTAGCAGATAAGCATGGCGCAGGGAGCATCAAAATGGCAGCGCGTGCAGTCTTTCAGCTTTGCGAGAGCCTCTTCGCTGTTGATAACAAGAATCCTCTGCGGCTGATAGTTGCAGCCCGTAGGCGCAATATGGCCTGCCTCAAGAATCTTCTCAATAATCTCTTTCTCAAGAGGCTTGTCTGTAAATTTACGCACCGAATATCTGTCGGTTGCAAGTTTTATAAAATCCATGGTTACTCCTTTTCTTAACAAAAAAATTATCATTAACGCCGTCACGTTATGATGAAACAAAATTCACCGTTCTGATTTCAACAGCGCATAATAGCAAGCATCACAAACACCTTGATTATTCCAATCAGAACTGCGCAACGTGCCTTCATATTTCATTCCGCACTTTTTCATGACCTTGCCTGAATTCGGATTTCTCGGATCGTGTCTTGCTTCAACTCGCCTTACGTCTACAACATCAAACATAAAATCCATAACCGCCTTAAGAGCTTCCGAGGTAATTCCCTGATGCCACCATCTTCTTCCGATGCAATATCCGATATGCACAGATGATACTTCTTCGTTCATTTGCACAACAGCTATATCACCAATCGGCTCATCACCATTCTCTTTCAGTACAATTGCCCAATGATAATAATTATCATCAGAATAGTGTTTCACCCACTCATCTGTTATGCTTTGAGTATATTCTTGGCTCGGATGAGTTTTCCACATTAAAAATTTTGTAACCTCCGAATCCGAGGTCCAGTTTTTGAACTTAGCAGGAGCGTCTTCACTCACATATCTTCTCAGGATCAATCTATCCGTCTCTATTCTTTGCGTTCCGCAGTGTTTCATATAAGAATCACTCTCATTTTGCTTTTATTTCCTTTTTGAATTATAACATAAGAATATATAAATTTCCACATACAAACGGCAAATACTTTGACACAAACAAAAAAGCCCTTGGAACCGTTGAGATTCCAAGGGTTTTCGATAATCCCCATTCGGGATAAATTATCTCTTTGAGAACTTGAGGGTGTCCTCAATTATCTTATTTTTACTTGTCATAACCTGCCGTAGCCTGTAAAATCGCTCAGATTGATGTTGACAAACGGGCAAAAAGTCAATAAAAAGGCATTTGCCGTAACTTGCCGCAGTTTGTCGGCTACCCCCAAAAAGCTCAAATATCGTGACTTGTTGACAAAATATTCACATTTTTTTCGAAGAAAATGCTTGCATATACAATCGCAATTACAAAAAATGAGCGAATATTGTGCGGTTGGTTACAAAAAAATGAGCGAATAATTCCAGAAACACGCAAAAACATGAGGCAAAGCGAATGTTGATATCGGGTTCTGACAGAATTATAATTACCCTCTATACAACTCATATGAATTGGCAAAAATAAACGGGCAAACAGAATATATCCGTGTCTTTGCTGAAATCTTTGGTATATATCAAATATTTGTTCAATACCCTCGAAGAATATTTCTCGCAGAACGCATCTATTGATTTATGTGTTCTGTAATTTGACGATTTAACCTCAATAGGACAAATCTTGTTTTTGCGGGTTATCAGAAAATCCACTTCATAATTGTGTCTTGAAGTTTCATTTTTTATTGTGTGATAAAACAGCTCGTTTCCGTTGGCAGTTAAAATTTGAGCTACAACATTCTCGTACAAATATCCGAGATTTGCACTTAAATTATCATTTAAGAGCTTTTCGTAAATGGTGTTCTCGGTAAAATCGCTGTCCTTGAACATAAGAGTTGTAAAAAGCCCGGTATCGCAAATGAACAGTTTGAATTTAGTAAGGTCTTTATTGTTTGCAAGACCCACATTCGGATCGTTTGCGTGGTACGACACCAGAACAGTTTTTGAATCCTTCATTTCAGCGATAAGCTCAAGCAGTCCTTCGGCTCTTTCATCAGACAATACACTTGACACCTGATACCTTGAAGCATTCTTATTGAGCTGTGCAGGAATTGCATCAAAGAGCATAGATGCCTTGCCTGTCGGATCTATCTTCATAAAATCATCGGTGTAAAGCTTCAGAATATCTCTCTTTACGGCATCAACTTTCCTGAAATTGTTCGTTTCTATATATTCACTGACAGCCTGCGGCATTCCGCCAACCAACATATACAATCTGAAATCACGCATAAGCTTTCTGTTAAGCTGGTCTCCGACACCTTTGTTGTTCTCAAAACATTTTTTCATAAGCGGAATTGTTGTCGTGTCGCCGAGTGCCCAACGGAATTCCTCGTAATCCATAGGATACATAGATATTCTTCTTTCCTCGCTCGGAATTAAAATATCTTTGACATTCTTTTTGATTGATATAAGTGATCCGGTTTCTATATAGTCATATCTGCGGTCTTTTACAAGTGATTTGATTGCCTGACGGGCTTTGGGGCAAAGCTGAACTTCGTCGAAGATGATAAGCGATTTTCTTTCTATTAAATCCTTTTTATATTGCAGCTGCAATTGAAGAAAAATATAGTCAAGATCGGAAACGTCATCAAACAATTCCCTCACGGTTTTTGATGCAGTTGAAAAATCCACAAGGATATATGTTTCATATTCATTCTTTCCGAATTCTTCCGCAACAGTTGATTTTCCTATTCGTCTTGCACCTTCTATAAGAAGAGCTGTTTTGCCGTCAGATTCTTTCTTCCATTCCAATAATTTATCATAGATTTTTCTTTTAAACATAGAATTCACCCCAAAATCGCAAATTTTATATATCTAATTATACACAAAATCGCAAAATTCATACCGTTATTATACCACAAAATCGCAAAATGTAAAGTCCTTTTGTGCTGAATTTGATAATAAACCGTTTCTTTATCACAAAAAACAAAACAAATATTGATATCCGGTTCTGACAGAACTATATTCATCCTAACGGTATGCCGGAATTCAAGAAATATGGAGATTGGCTGCCTCATTTTGTCGTTCAACACTTATGATTTTTGCGTAATTTTACTTAATTAATATAACCAACGCTTTTTATAACTCCGAAATTCTGATTTTTGCAACCGTTATCTTGTAGGTTGATTCATAACACGGAGGATTGTTGACGTAGTAAAGAGTTGTTCCGTCCTCCGAGAAAAACAGCGACGGACTGTATCCACATCTTTCATAAGGGTCAAGCGAATACGGAATAGGGTTATCAATCGGAGCAAAGGTTTTGCCGTAATCAAAGCTGATAAACATATCCGTTCCCGTGTCGCTGCTGCCTCTGATGGGGTGTTTGCCCGTAACAACAAGCGTTCCGCATTTGCCGCCGACGGGTGTCCACGCAACATAAGGTGATGAGCCGAAGGTTTTGCCGCCTGCAGAAACTATCTTGCCGTAATCCGAAACATCGCCCCAATTATCGAGAGAAGTTGACCTTTTGCAGTAAATCGGATTGCTGTTTATACCAACCATCTCATAAACCATAAAATATTCGCCGTTGCCCATTTTTGTAACCGAAACCATACCCGGTCTGAGTGAAGAATCCGAGCAGGCAACGCATTCAAACTTCTCGCTCCAATTTACAAGGTCGGTTGTGTATTTATAAACAAGTTTCTGCGAATGCGCGGGGTCGGAATCATCCGAATAGAAACAGAAAAGTCTGCCCGTTTCTTCCTCATAAATCAAATATGGCTCCCATACTCCCCATTCTGTTCCGCCTGCTTTGTCAACGTTGCAGAAAGCATTGAACGACTTGCCTGCATCGTTGCTTGAATAAAGGGTAATCGTGCTGTCGGTTACGCCGTCTCCGTATATCGACGTTGCAGCAAGGATTATTGTCCCCTTTTCAAAATCGCCCATATCAGCAGGCAGTTCATAAAGAAACGGCATCCATTCGTTCCAATAACCTTCGTTCAGGTTATCTCTTACCGTGCAGATGTACTGCCACGTTTCTGCATCATCGTTGCTCTCGTATATGGGATAAGTGTCGCCCCACTTTTCAAATGTTGCAAGGAGCTTGCCGTTATCAGCTTCGTTCTTCTGATAGCGGAGCTTTATGATTGAAGGGTATTCAACCACGTTTGCGTTGTTATCTGCAGGAACGTATATATCGCTCACGGACTCAATCTCAAACTCAATCGGCAGATGCTTATATTCAAAATTCAGACCGACACCCGGAAACAAAGTTCCGAAAACCGTCAGCAATGCAAGCAAAAAACGAAAAAGAACCATTTTATCTCAATCCCATCGTTGAATTTTAATAATCACATTATATCACAAAAGAGTTCCTTTGCAACAGGTTGCATACCGAAAACACACAAGCTCCGCAGGAAAACTCTGCAGAGCTTGTTATGTCATGAACCTCTTGAACGAAAGGATTTCGAATTATTCATAAATGTATCAAGTGCAAATTTTGCGCCGAACCTGAAGCCCGAAATAAAACTGTCTGTGATGTTTGCGGTCGCATACTCAATGTTTTTGCTCACATATGCCAAAAACATTTCCCGTTCTTTGCCTGACAAAGCCACATCAAACTCTTTTTCCATTGCGTTCAGCTCATCCAGCTTTTCTTTAATCTCTTTGCCAAGCTCCGAGCATTCCGACGGTTCAAGGTTGCCATAATAAAAATCTTCAATGAACCCTGCCATAAATCCTCCTTAAATATTCTTTGTTTCTTCTGTAGAATATTATATCGGATTTCA
>JAZQKN010000086.1:0-4463 GCA_045542175.1 Acutalibacteraceae bacterium
GTTATCGTAGCAAACGCTCTGAGGTCTGCCCATTTTTGTTGAAGCGAGCAAAACGTTAACGTTATCACGCACAAGCTGAAGCGAATCCCTGTCGCCCGTTGCGATATAGCAGAAATCGTCTTTTCCGCAGTTAGCCGCAAGTGTGCCGAGAATATCGTCTGCTTCCCAGCCGGGAGCCTCAATAGTTTTATAGCCGAGAGCCGCAAGCAAATCCTTAAGAGGCTGAAGCTGCTGTGCAAGCTCGGGAGGCATACCTTTTCTGTTTGCCTTGTAGCCGTCATACATTTCGTGGCGGAAGGTGGGAGCCTTAACGTCAAAGGCAATCGCAACCGCATCGGGTTTTGTTTCCTCGAGCAGTCTTAAAAGGATGCTTAAAAATCCGTATATACCGTTAGTGAATCTTTTGCCGTCTTTGGTGGTGAGCAGTTTGATGCCGTAGAATGCACGGTTTAAAATGCTGTTGCCGTCAAGAGCCAGAAGTTTCATTATAATTCACCTCAAAAATAAACAATTATAATCATTATAACACATAAATTGCAATTTGCACCATTTTTTTAAAAAATATTGAAATATAAAGCGAATAATGTTAAACTGAGATTACTAATTCAAGGAGAATTCTATGAAAATATCTTTTTGGGAAAAAACATTTAAAAAGGATAATACTTTTCTGTTTGGCTCCGAACCGAACAAAACTATTGTAGAGTTTGAGCATCTTTTTAATAAAAAAGGAACTGTTCTTGATGTGGGTTGCGGAGACGGAAAAAACGCATTTTATTTAGCAAAGCAGGGCTTTGCGGATATAGAAGCGTTTGATATATCCGAAAATGCAATCGAAAAATTAAACCGTATTTGTGAGAAAAACGGATTGAATATCAATACGGAAATTATTTCTGTAAGTGAGTTTGAATTTAAAAAACAATATGATTTGATGCTTTCTTTCGGTGTGTTCCATTTTGTAGAAAAGGATTTATGGAAAGAGTTTATATTAAAGGCAAAAAATAACACAAATATCGGGGGAATCCATATTATTCAGATGTTTATCGATTCCATTCCGCCTACCCCTGATATTGCTCCATTTGCAATCGGTATGGCGCAAGATGGTGAGATAAAAGAACTTTATGAAGATTGGGAAATAATACAGTTTTTGTCATATACATTTGAGGAAGAGCATCCCGGTGTTCCTCTTCACAAACATGTTTCTAACAAAATAGTTGCAAAGAAAGTCAGATGAATTCTATGAAAATCGGTAATGTTGAAATAAAAGGCCATGCGGCGCTTGCTCCGATGGCAGGGGTTGCGGACAGGGCATTCAGAGAGCTCTGCATCGAATACGGTGCGGCTTACGTCGTGAGCGAAATGGTCAGCTCAAAGGGACTTACAATGCACGACAGAAAGTCCGATACCCTTATGCAGCTTGGCGAAAAAGAAAAGCCTGCGGCTGTGCAGATTTTTGGCTGCGAGCCCGAAACAATGGCTCTTGCGGCTGAAAAAGCGGCGGCAACGGGTTGCTGTGTGGTGGGTATAAATATGGGTTGTCCCGCCCCTAAAATTGCGGGCAACGGCGGAGGCAGTGCTCTTATGAAAGACCCCGACCTTGCCGCAAGAATAACTGAAAAATGCGTTCAGGCGGTTGATATCCCCGTAACTGTCAAAATCCGTGCGGGCTGGGACGAAAACAGCCTCAATGCCGTGTATATGGCAAAGCTTCTCGAGAGTGCGGGCGCGGCGGCAATAACCGTTCACGGCAGAACAAGAAAGCAGATGTACGCACCGCCCGTCAATCTCGAAATCATTAAGCAGGTCAAGGAAAACGTGTCTGTGCCCGTAATCGGCAACGGTGATATTGTTGACCCGATTTCAGCCGAAAATATGCTTAAAGTTACGGGCTGTGATTACCTTATGGTCGGCAGAGGTGCCCTCGGTATGCCGTGGCTGTTTGAACAGATAAACGCATACTTTGAAAAGGGTATAATTCTTCCCGAGCCGTCCATCTCAGAACGTATGTCAGTTATGCTCCGCCACATCGAAACCCTCTGTGAGTATAAGGGAGAATATATCGGAATGCGCGAAGCGAGAAAGCACGCCGCGTGGTATATCAAGGGCATAAGAGGTGCGGCGGCACTCCGCAAGGAAATCGGAGAAATAGAAACTCCCGATGACCTTAAAGCGATTGCTGAAAAGGTGATTGCGGCGGCAGAAAAAGCACTTTCGGAGGACTGATAATGAGCTTGAAATCAGAAATTGAATCGGCTGTAAACAACGTATATTCGCTTTTCAGCGGCTACGAAATGCCTGTTACGAGTCTTTCGGGCAAATACCTTTTTTGCCATTTCGTCGGCAACGGCGAGGGTCAGGAGAGAATACATTTTGCCGCAAGCAAAGACGGATATAATTTCAGTCCGCTCAATAATAACGAACCCGTTATTATTCAGACAAAGGGCAAAAAATGTGTCAGAGACCCCTTTATTTTAAGGGGTGAAGACGGTTGTTTTTATATAATCGGCACGGATATGAGATGCGAAGAGGGCTGGACCTCAAACCACGCTCTCGTAACGTGGAAATCTGCTGACCTTGTGAATTGGACGGACGAAACGATAATCGATATCCGCGATTTCGGCGGAGCTTTTGCAAACACAACAAGGGCTTGGGCACCGCAGGCAATCTGGGACGAAAAAGAGAAAAAATATATGGTTTACTGGGCAAATTCAACCGTTGAAAACGACGTTGCGGCGATGTATTATGCCCACACCGAGGATTTCAAAACAATGACCGAGCCGAAGCTTCTTTATGAAAGAAAAGGCATTCAGACCATAGACGGCGATATTATTTTCAATAAGAAAAACGGATACTATTATCTCTATTTCAAGCACGATGAGGACCAGACGATTGCCTACGTAAAATCAGAGTCGCTCTGCGGACCTTATGAGGATAATTCCGTTGTGGTTTCGCTTTCAAAACACGGCGTTGAGGGCAGCTCGATGTATAATATCACAGGCACGGATACCTGGGTTATGATGATGGATGAATACGGTCCCGAGCATTTCTTTGCCCAGCAGACAAAAGATATGGAGAACTTTGTTGCCGTTAACCCCAAGTGTTACAGCTTTGACGGAGTCAGACCCCGCCACGGCTCGTTTGTTGCAATCACAGACGAAGAATATGACAGACTTATTGCGGCTTTCGGAATAAGCGAATAATTTTTGCCCCTGTTTATTCAGGGGCAGTTTTGTTTAAAAAAATAAATTTCCGCTGAGGGTTTTTGAGTTTACAAACGAATAATAAGTGAAAATCGGTTTTCATAAACAGTGTTAACACGGAGGATTATCATGGATAACGGTGAAAGTAGCTACCGCCGTTTCCTTGACGGCGACGAAGAAGGCTTTGAAGAGCTTGTCGGACTCTACAAGGATAATTTAATATTTTTCATTAACCGCTACGTGCGTAATTTTGCGGTTGCGCAGGAAATTGCCGAAGATGTTTTCGTTGAAATTCTGCTTCATAAACGCAGATATAATTTCAAGTATTCCCTGAAAACGTACGTTTTCACAATCGCAAGAAATTTAGCGGTAAGCTACGTGCGTAAATGTGCCAGAAATCCCGAATATGCCTATGATTACATAGAAAACGAGGGTGACTCAAAGAATCTTGAGGATGAGTTTATTCACAAAGAGGACGTGCGCGCGCTTCATAAGGCTTTGGGAGAAATTCCGCAGGATTACCGCACCGCTCTGCACCTGATTTATTTTGAAGATATGAGCTATGAGCAGGCGGGAAAGGTTATGAAAAAGAACAGAAAACAGATTGAAAATCTGGTTTACAGAGCAAAAATCGCTCTGCGAAAAGAAATGGAAAAAGGAGGCGAGTCTTCGTGAGGAGTAATGACGAATTTATAAAAAACGTCTATAAAAAACGCGATGAAGCGTTGAAAAAAAGAAAAAAGAAGATTACAGCCGCCGTTTCGGGTCTGTGCGTGGCAGTTATAGCTTTTGCGGGGGCAACCGAGGTTGTGCCTCTGCTCAGGCATAAATCAACCTCTGCTGTTGAGGAAAAACCCGATATTACTGACGTTAACGGCAACGTAAGCGCAATTGCCGACGCAGAAGGAACTTATTACGATGCCGCTTATGACGAATCGGGCGAAGACGGTGTTATGTCCGAGGGTGAAGAAATTTTTTATCTGACTGACGTTTACACTCGTCCGGGCTACGGCTATGACGGTAATTATAACGAAGAAATACAGACGGAAATTGCGCTTGAAGACGACGGCAAGGATTCTGCGGAAGGCGCGGTAACGTCATCTTCAACAAGGGTGTCCTATACCGATGAGCAGATTGCCGATGCCGCTTATTCGAGCCTTTCCCCCGAAGAAAAGGAAAAGGTTGTCAGCAAAACCTCATATACGGCGATGGTATCCTATGAAGTGAACGTCGGCGAATCCTACGAAGTGTGGTTTGATTCAACCG
>JAZQKN010000087.1:0-14089 GCA_045542175.1 Acutalibacteraceae bacterium
GAAAATCGTTTGGATGATGCAGGTTGTACTTTGGATAGTGTATTAGCAGATAATGCACTGGGGTTAGAACTTGCCGAAAAGTATAAAGTCAATTATTTGCTTATTGATAACAAGTACGAAATTGATATTGATTTATAACAACAAATTCCAATTTGTCGAACTCCTTCGGTCAGACTGAGGGATTTTTGCTGTGCAATTCGCTGAAAAATATCGGCAGCGTTATGTACACAATAAAAAGGAGTGCGTTTCAATCGGCCTCAGGCCACCGGAATCGCAGGAACAGATTGATTCAGCAAGAGAGAGTGCAAAGAATATTGTGACGAAGCAATGTTGAACCGTATAAAGAACATCCTTCTCGAAAGAAAAAATAAATTTAAATATCTGATAGGGTAAAAACTCAAAACCTGCCTTAAAATCAAGAAATTAACATTAATAAAACCCGAATGGATTGCAAAAATAATAGAGCAAACGCAAATTTACGAAAAAGGGGTGTAATGAAAATGTCAAAGAACAATTCAGTAGTTCCTCAGGCAAGAGCCGCTCTTGACCAGTTCAAGATGGAAGCTGCAAGAGAAGTCGGCGTTAACCTTAAGCAGGGTTATAACGGCGACCTCACTTCCAAGGAAGCAGGTTCTGTAGGCGGTCAGATGGTTAAGAACATCTGTCCCGTACGAACTATGAAATTTACCCGCAATTACCGTTGGCTTGACGGGCACAGCAAGGTGATTACATACGAAGTGGCTCTTGCGGTATAAGCCTTATATATCAACGGATTTGACAATTTATTAAGGGAGGAATTATCAATGACAAATCGAATCAAAACCTGTGAATTCAATATCGACACCGCCTGCGTTGAAGTAAAATTAACTGACGGTTCTATGGTGTCAATCGACTGTGATGCAGTCGAAGACGAGTATGCCCGTAATATGTACGAAGTATCGGAACTCGACTATCTTATCTACAACGAGCCGATTAGCTATATCAGGTTACTGCTCAGTGGAAAGATGGAAGAGTATCTGCGAAACAGTACAGATTACACTCCGTTATCGGATATGAGATAATAAAACAGCAGGCAACATTAAATAGTTGCCTGCTATTTTACTTTTTCAACTAATCAATTTTTAACAAAAAATATTCATTTGTTGGATAACTGTATCCATATAATGTTGATTTTATTTCATTATCAAATAATTGAAGTCGCATTCGCTTTGTCAGCAAATATGAAACTTTATTATCCATAGTATATCTGAAAAATATAAGATGATCGCTTGGATAAATAGAATCAGTTTTAATTATTACTGGATGTATGCTTTGGTTTGTGTGAATTTCCTTAATTCTTGTTATTCTTGATGATGGAATATCAAATAATTCAAAAAAGAACCCTTGGATAATTCCGTTCCTTACCAAGAACTGAACAAAACGAATATTTTCAGTATAGTATGCAATTTTCTGTTCAGATTTATTAAGGCTATTTATTATCTTTAAATTGTTTCGATTATAAGGATGCAAGTGTTCGTACGAAGCTGTTTTTTTCTCGTAATCGCTTGCTAACGATAAGTTTTTCTTTAAAAAAGTTATTTTTTCTGGGTCGTTATGCCAACAAAAAACACCGCTTCGTAATATCGCTGTTGAAAGTTCGTTGGAACTCTGTTGAAGCTTTAACGAAACGCTATCTAATTTGATTTGAGGGAATTCGTCTATTTGGCGAAGTAGTTGGGTAACATAATCGTTTAGTATATCTCCACACTCTATAGATTTATGCAATAAAGTCTGATAGTCTTTGTATTTAGATACAAAAGTTTTAATGTTTTTAGATAAGTTGCTCGCTATTCTATTATCGCTATCAAGATTTTGTTCTATAATTTTATCTACCGCATCAAAAGCATAAAAACCATATTGTATGAATTTTGATGTTAATAGTTTTTTGTAATCAAATGCTATCGGATCGCTTTTATCATTTGATATGTATTCAAAGAAATCATACATCAACTTTAGTTGTTTATTCTCTCTTAATATCCGACCTACTCTGATAGAGGAACTGATAATATCAATCATTGTTTTCTCCGTTAGTTAATGAATTAATTTTATGGACAATTAGCTTTGAAAAGATGTGATACAACTCATTCAATTCTTGGTTTGAAATCGGTGAACTGATTCGCTTGTTATGAATAAGTTTTTGCCTATTCTTTTTTAACTTATCAAACAAATCCCATTCTGCATCTGTAAAAGAAACATTCAAATTTTTAACTAAGCACTCCAATTTGCTTTTGACGCTTGATGTGCCTTCAAAAGAACTAGTTATTGCTCCCTCTATTCTCTTTTTCAGGTCTTTGTTTTGAATATCGTTATATGCAGATGTAATATCAGCAATTGCCTTGTTGTATTCTTCTCCGTACTCTGATTCTAGTACTTGGCTTAATGTTTCACCTTTCTCTCCAGTTACAAGGAATTCCACACTGTTATATAAAGAAATGATTTTCTCTTTTTTGTTTGTAGATTTTTTCGATGAATTTAACCAAAACACTGATTGTAACAAGTCGTCATTTTTTTTCGATTCTTCTAAATAGAAAAAATCTTCTAAAATATTTTCGTTATTCAGTAAAGCAGATAATTGCTCTTTTATCTCTATGCTTTTAATTGATTTGCTTTTCTTTGAACTCAAAACAGCATAATTCTGAGTGCTAAAAACATTTTCTACATAGAAATGATCGTCTACCAACAAGTTTAAATTTATAATATCATAATCCCAAAAGTTGTATACTTCTTTTATTCCAAAAAAGCTGCGTGATGAATCATCAAGCAATACCATGTACAGAAGATTAATTGCTTTGTCCAACATACCTAACGCTATATTAACTGCTGTTCTTAATGAGTTTTCAATAACAACAACTTGCGCATAGCAATCACTTTTTTGTGAAAGCAGTCTATTAAATGTAGTATTTCTATCACTTGCAATACCACTTTCATTTGAAAAGGTAATCAGTCCGAAACGTATATCATTTGTTATTTTAATACCGTTTATTGAAAACACAAAAAAGAATCTTTGCTTTTCTGCATTCAAGCTGTGGCCTTCATATTTTATTTCAAAAGGGTTATCTCTATCAATATTAGTAGAATAGTCTAAGGTTTGCAATGTCCAAAGAAGATTACCGGTAATTGTAGTGTTTTGCATGGATGAATGATTTAGATAATATTCATTTTCGGAAATAAGTTTGATTTTTATTTCATCATTTTCTTGAAAAGCCTCTATGCATATCAATTCTTTAAATGTAGGGGCTTCATTTACATATACTGTAAATAATTTATCGTATTTAATAAGTTTTTCTCGGTTATCTTTGTTTACAATTGCCTCGATTTTTGTGCTCATACTGGTAATAAAAACCCTAATGCTTGAAATGAGAACATTTGGCTCCAATGAGAAGGTTGCACTTTTAAGAGGTGGATTATCTGTACCTATCCTCACGATATAATTACCAGATTTATAATACTTTTCCTCGTCATTCAGTTTGTCGTACAATTCCTGAAGCCTTTTTTTATCTGGCTCATCTTTTTTAGACATCATAAAATCAGAGTCCAAAAGTGATTTTAACACCAAGGTCGCTATTTCTAATGTTGGTAGTGTTTTATAGTCGTTCATCAAAATTGTAAAAAAGTTTCCTGTTTTCAAAAAAATAGCATGATAATAATCAGTGTTACAGCAAACGATAAGATCTGCATATTTGAAACAAGGCTTACCGTTTAAAATAACTCTACCATCAGTATATAGTTGTTCTTTTTGAAGAAAATTCATGTTTATCCTCACTCAGCTTTATAATTCATATACACTTTATATTTATCGATACATTGGGTTATTGTAACTGCTGTGTTCATATTCATACAGCTTTATTTCGTGTAAATCATAATTCACCCTCATATATCATTTCAATTACACTTAAAGCGTCTTTTCTATACCTTCTGTTCTCTTTAAATCCAACCGATTTATAGCATTTGATTGCTCTTTCGTTTTCTTCACGGACACGAAGAAGTGTTTTGTTTGTGCGCATATGCTGTAAATCGGTTTTGATTATTTGTTTAATCGCCGCTTTACCGATACCTTTATTTCTGTAAAGCTCATCCGCTATGAAAACACCTAAAACAGCGAAATTGTCGTTGGCATTTTTCTCCAACCAAATTGCACCGATATATTTCTTGTTTGCCTTTATATGATACCAACGAAAAATCTCCGCACTTTCTGACGGATAAATTCTTGATTGATATTGCTTCAAATCAGTTTCAAATGCTTTTTCATATTCGCTGTAATGCGAAATATTTTCATTACATACTTGTTCGAGTTCAAACATATCTACACCTCAAAAATCAAAGCTTTCTTGCCTTAATAACAATCGAAAGCGGAAAATGTTTTGCTTTGAAATCGGCATAATAACCTGAACTGAAGTCAGCTGATTTTTCAAGAACAGTTTCGCTTGTTTCTTCAATCACTCTTTCAACAGCAAAGCCTGCATCAGCAAGGGTGTTTATATATGTTGAAAGCTTACGATTTTGCAAAGTAAGAGGGTTGCCGTATTTCTCGAAAGTGTAATAATCTTCTTCGAGATAGTTGCCGCTGAAAATTATGCGTTCTTCGGTTGCAACGGTTCTGTTACCGCCCGAAATAGCAACGCTCTCCAAATCAACGCAATGCAGAAGCGGATGGTCCCAAGAGAAAATATAAGTGCCACCTTGTTTCAGATATGACGCAGTGTTCTTTATTGTTTTCTCAAGGTCTGTAGTCCAACCGATTGCATAGATTGAATACACAACATCAAAATAATTCTGCGGAATGTTTGTCTTATCTTCCATTGGCTGATGAAAAAGAGTACAAGAATATCCGTTTTCGTCAAGAAGTTTCTTTGCAGCTTTAAGCTGTTCTTCGGATATATCAAGACCGAAAAGCTCTTTTGCACCGTGTTCTGCACATCATTTGAGCGAGTGACCGCTTCCGCAACCCATTTCAAAAACAGCCTTGCCGTTAAGGTCGGGGAAAAGGTGCAGTTCATCCTCTGTCGGAATTGAACAGCCAAGCACAGGCAAAGCAGTCACACCGAAGAAATCTTCAGCTAATGCATTCCAACTGTTTTCATTTTGTTTTAATATTTCAGTTTTCATATCTGTACCTCATCAAAAAGAAGCTTTTCAATAGTAATGCGAGGACGCCACCAAACTCTTGCTTGTTCAAATTCAGGATACGGGGTATACCATTTCCAAGTAATATCAAATCCGCCGTCTTTCATTTGCAGTTTACCTAAAATGTCTTTTTCTGAAGCTATCAGAGTTTTTATTTCAGGTGTGATAAACTCCAAATATGAGCCGGAGAAAAAGTCGGACGGCATCGGTACATATTCAACACCGTATTTTTCAACATCTTTGCAAATAGAATTATCAATAGCTTTACATAACAAATCTTTGAAATGTTCTAAATCAATTATATCGTTGATGCTATTTGCTTTCAAAAGCTCATATGTAAGCAGAAAACATTTTAAGGAATCACTGCTTATTTCTTCGGCTGTTTCAAGATATTCAAATCCTTCTTTTATGATTTCTTCATAAAGAGATATACGATTGCCGTAGCAAACCAAAAATGCCGCCAAAGATATTGACGGATTAAAGCCGCTGATACCGTCACCTTTTTTCTGCCACCATATTGCGTGCGGATAATCCTTGTTGCTGTCTATCGCAAACAACCAACGTTTTTTATCTTCATCAAAAGAATCATGAGATCCAAGATATCTGACAATTCCTTTTACAATATCCGAGTCTTTGTTAAGTGCGTTTACACGGTAAAGAGTGATTATAGCATCATTTGTTGCAATAGGACTTGAATTGGGGTTGAAAAAATCAGGTTCAAGAGCATTGCCAAAACCGCCGTCGGAATTTTGAAATTTTGAAAGCTCATCGACAACCACTTGATTTGATGCGTTTTCAAAGAAATATTTGTAAACTGCCAACTCAAGGGGTCGAGCATTTTGTAAAACAAATTTAATTGCAGCGTTTTTATCCATTTTTATATCCTTTCAACCACTCAATAGATTGCTTCAATCCGTCAACGGTCTTTGTTTCCAGAACCACACGGCAACTATGCTTGTTGGCAAGGTTGATATATTTTTCAATATCCATTTCGCCCGTACCGAGTGCGAGGTGGTTTTTCTTACCCTCTGCATCGTGCAGATGAATATGGCACAGACGGTCTTTGTGTTTCATAATGAATTCCTCGTCCGTTCCGCCAATGCCGTGATTATGTCCTACATCAAAAGTCAGAGCAAAAACATCGCTTTTCAAAAGTAATTCAATAGCTTCTTCCTGAAAATCTTCATAGCCGTCGCAGTTCTCAATGCAGATTTTGATATCGGCATCACCGATAGCGGTTTCGCACATATTTCTGAACGCAACAATACTTTTGAGATACTGCTCTTTGTATTCCGAGAAAAGATAAACTTTTCTGTCGGGTAAGGTAAAATAAACACCTCTTGCCATGTGCATATTAACCACTCTGACACCAAGCTGTTTTGCAATTTCAATAGTATCAACAACAGTTTTTAAGTAAGCCTCTGCAACGTAAGAGTTAAAATCGCCGACATTCAGATTTTCATCAAGGTGAATGGTGTGGTAAATACCGTATTTGTCAGCAATGCTTTTGATATAATCAACATCAATTTTATCGAGCTGATACTGTGGCATATTCATATTGAGTTCAACAAAATCAAGTTCTAATTCCGCACACAGTTTCGCACATCCTTCAAGCGTGTTTGTTTCGATCAATGTGGGCATACCGTAGTTTGTTATTTTCATAATTCACCTCTTTATAAGGATAACTTGACAATATGAATGTTATACAGATATTATTTTAACTTCATCACACAGTTTTTTTAATTCATCGATAACTTTGCTTAATCCTAAATCCGGAAAAACATCATTTATCATCATTGTTGCAACAGTAAGATTTAATGCCGAAAAATGAAGGGGCGTTTCAATACCTTTTTCGGTTTCACCTATCAAAATACCTTCTTCTGTATTGTCAAGATAAATTACAGAACTGAATAAGCTTGCGTGGAGTTTTGATGATGCGATATTATATACATAGTTTTTAGAAAAGTCTGTTTTGTGTGATAAATCTGTAAAATTACATCCTTTTCTTACCCACCAATAGTCAGAGAACTTCAACTTTGGCGCATCGCAATATTCTGGATATTTAACCGCATACTTTCTCAATTCGTTTTCTACATAATTTAATTTTTGCTGTGTTTCTGAATTATCAGGATAATTTTTAGAACACCATTCAAGAGTTTTTCTATCTTCTATCCACGCTGAAACATCTACAGAGTCAAAAAATCGTTCGATTAAGTCTTTATCACATTTGTTTTTAAACAAGTAGTTGGTGATAACAATGTTTTCATATGTGTTTCGCCATAAAGACATTGCCCCTTCTGGATATCCGTTCAACAACAATGTGTATATTTCACACATTGTCAATAACAATCTCGAATACAGTAAAATTATTGCGTACTCAAAAGTTCGATTTTGGGTTATAGTTGAAGAACTGATTTTTTCTCTGCAAAAATCGATTGCTTCTCCCAATGCACTTATATATTCAGCTGTTTGTCTATTGTTAAAGTCCATTTTTATTACTCTTATCACATGACATTATATTACTTTTTTATATACCTCTGATTTCTGCTGTTGGGTTTGTCAGGTTCGGTCATAACAACCAATCCGCTTTCAATAGCAGGGGTAAGATAATTCTTTCTCAATGTTTCCTTGGATTTTAAGCCGAGCAGAGTAAGAATTTCGTTTGATGTGTAGGGTGTATCATATTCCATAACAGAAAGAAGCCTGCTCACATATTCGGTAATATTATTTGCAGGAGCAGTTACGGAAGCGGATATTTCATCAAGAACAGCATCTATTTGTTCAAGCATAAATTCTATAAATACCGTGCTGTTGCCGTTTGCGTGGCATTTTGCGATTGCTTCATAATAACCGTTCTGGAATTTTTCAATCTGACTTTCGATGGGAATGAATTCAAATATCGGTTGCCATTTTGAAAGAATAGCTGTGTGCCACAAACGGGCCATTCTTCCGTTACCATCTGTAAACGGATGGATAAAAACAAATTCATAGTGAAAAACAGAAGATAATATCAGCGGATGAACAGTTTTCATGTTTTGTTTCATCCAGTTGAACAAATCTGTCATTTGTCCGGGAACAAATTTTGCAGGCGGAGCCATAAAAATACATTTGTCACCGTTGAAAACGCCTTCTTCACCGAGACGGAAATCACCGCTTATATCAACAATGTATTTTGTCATAATGCCGTGTAAACGTTTCAACTCTTTTAGGCTGTAAACATCAATTTTGGAGATTTCTTCATATGCTGCATACGCGTTTTTGACTTCTTGTATTTCTTTTTCTGCACCAACAACAGTTTTGCCGTTGATAACATCCTTGACTTCGCCCAAAGAGAGTGAGTTAGCTTCAATAGCAAGTGATGAATAAATCGACTTGATTTTATTACTTCTTCTCAGATGTGGTTTTGAATCAAGATTGCTACGTTCTGTAATTCTTCCGACTTTCTCGGAAACGGATGCGACAAGGCTTAAAATTTTATCGGTAATTATATATGGCGGTGTGTAATCGGACATAATATTCCTCCTGCTGTTCTTGCTTATTATCTTGCTTATTATCTTACCACAAAAAAGATGAATTATCAACAATAATATAAAATATTGTTTATATTTTTGTTAAGTAGGATTTGCAAAACTGGTTATAATCATCCGTTGTAGCTATTAACCTATTTTTCTTATTTTCGTTTCTTTCGGGTTTTACCTCTTTGATTGTATGGGCTTTTCATATGCTTTGATTTTTTGAGGATATTTATTTGTGTTACAAGCTCCTCTTTTGTGAGTGAGTCATAGTCGATGCCGAGAGAGTTGAGATACATTCTGACTTTCTTTTCTTCGTCGCTGCCTTCAAAATTCAATGCATCCTGCAATTGCTTTTGTGCATCTGCCGCAGGTGAAACTGTGTCCGCTGTTGTTCTGTCTTTTTTGTGATTTTCACGGATTGTACTGATAATTCGGTCAAGGTCTTTATGTATCACGTGACTGAAATATTCATCTTCATCAACCTGTGCAAGTTCCAATGTTCTGACGTGCAAATCGTTTTCATCGGAACATTTCTCCATTGCCGCATTCCTCACAACACCAAGTACAGCGTTCAAATCGTTGATTCTCATATCAGCAATGCGGTCAACATAGATTTCAATATCGGTCAGAAATCTTCTGAAATCCTCGTGGGTTGCAATTTCACAAAGCAATCTCGTGTTAATCTTTCCGCTTTCAAGTAAATCAATCATATCATCACTCAAATGCAGATTGTTGATGTCTGCATTCGGGTGATTTTTTTGTTCAGTCAGACCGAGCAGATAATCGGTTGAAACACCGTAGAAATTTGCAAGTGTGACAAGATTAAACGGACTCATATCCTTGTATTCTTCGGTTTCATATTTGCCGAGTGCGGATTTTGAGATTCCTGTTTTCTCAGCAAGCTGTTCGAGAGTCAGTTTTTGTTCCGTTCTTAAATCTTTTAATCGTTCTTGTATGGTTAGTTTTAAATACATATCATCACTCCTTTATCTCAATTATATAGCATTTGCTGTCCGTTTTGTGGTACTTTGTGTCGAATTTTCGGTAAATTTACAGTTATTGAATGAAAAAACTGCCCTCACAAGGAGAGCAGTTACAAGAATTAAAGCATTTTTACGATTTCTTTAAAATTATCGGTCTCACGCACTGAATCAAATTCATCGTGAATCAGCCATTTGTCACGGAGTATTTCGCAAAGAGGTCGGGTATCGGATGTTTCAAAATCGAGCTTTCTTTCTGTAATCTCACCGACCAAAACTGAACTGTATTTCTGCTCCTCAGGGAAATTATCAAAAGCTTTTGCTTCATCAACAGCTAAATGCAGATGCTTATACATATTATCGTAATCATCCATAAGAGCATATCTTTTGGCTATATCAAAGTCAAGCCACACATCTCCCCAAGAGTTTTTCGGACGATTACCGTCGAGAATCAGCTTTTCCAAATCAAAAATTTTTGTTATGGCAATGTACTCGGTTTCAACATCAACAACATCCGCATCAGCTAAAAGCCAAATAAAAGATTTTAAAAATTCATAGCTTTGCTTTATTGCAGCTCTTAAAAAGGGCAGTTTTTCATTTTTCTCCAACGACCACCACATTTGTCTTTCTTTACAAAGCTCCATTGAGGGGAAAGTTTCATAAATCTTTTTTCCCATTTCTTTTCTTCCGTGAAGAATATGATTAAATGCCAATCTTGATGCCGCTTCAAGTCTGAGATTAATGTCAGGACAATACTTCATAATTCTTTCGCCAAGAGCCGTTATCTCTGCATCATACTTCGCCATGTTTTCTTCCCATTCGGGGATATTACCGTCATCATCGCCCGAAGCAAAAAGGGCATACATCAGCTTATCAAGAAGAACATAACTGTTTGGATATTCTTTTACGCCTTCACGGGCAATTGCAATGCACTCATTAATTTCACCCTTACTTATAGCAAGCTGAAAGCGTTCAAGATATTTTTCGATGTTTTCTTTCTCTGTTATCTCGTCAATGCCCATAAGTTTATCGATTGATATACCGAAAAATGATGCAATAGTCGGAATAAGCTCAATATCGGGATAACAGAAACTGTTTTCCCAACGGGACACGGATTGACACGATACCCCAAGCACCTCGGCAAATTCTTCTTGTGTAATCTCTCTTTCTTTTCTTAATCTTTTAATGGTTTCACCTATATTCAGTTTCATAATAAAACCTCTCATTCACAATTGAAAGTGCGCACTTCCTGAATATATTGTGACACATCGTGCATTAAGTTTCAATATCACGTTAAGAGAGTTTTTATCACTAATATAGTGAAAAATATTTTTTAATATTATTTCTTCTCAATGGGAATCCAGATTTCTATTGTTCTTTCTGTATACCCGCCTGCGATTCCCCAATGATAAACTGCAATTTCGGGAGCGTTTATCATCTGATATTCATCATTAGATAACCACTCTGCGGCAATTTGCTTGCGGAGTTCAAAATATTCAGGAATAGGCATTTTAGTTTTTTCTGTTTCAAAAACAAAATATGTTGTTTCGGGAATGACGATTTCTTCAAAATTGAACTTTTCCATAAAGTCAATTCCCGTAACATCGCTGTTATATAAATTGTTGCGTTCGTAATCGTCTGTTGTTGCAGTAATATAAAAGTCGTAGCCGTCATCATCAAAATTAGTAAGAACGCAATAATCTGACATCTTGTCATTGCTCATTCCTTTGAGCATCCATTGTGATGCTCTTGTGGATGTGAAGAAATCCCCTTCTTGCTGTTTTCTTGATGCGTCGTAAGGTGTTCCGCTGAACCTCTTTTTGTAACCAATGAGTGTAAGTGCAGGTTTCGTTTCAATTCTGTAATTCATAGTTATACCGCCTTCCAAAGAAAATTTCAGTACAAGACGGGAAAAAGATTTGAGATTGCAGCCGTTATTACGAGCTTGTGACGGTAATATTCCATGGAACTTCTGAAATGCTTTTGCGAAACTGTCAGGACTTTCATATCCGTATTTTAATGAAACATCAATCACTTTTGTATTAGCTGTTGCCAATTCCTTACCGGCAAGAGTTAACCTGCGATTTCTGATATATTCGCCGACAGTATAACCGCAAAGAAGACTGAACACACGCTGAAAATGATAGCTTGATGAATAACACTGTTTTGCAACATCCTCATAATCAATCGTTTCTGTCAGATTCTCTTCAATGTAGTCAATAGCACGTTGTATTCCGACAATCCAATCCATAGTATCCCTCCTTGTCTGTCTTGATTCTACCAAAAGGCTGGGTTAATTTCCCGACATTCTGTGTTGAGTGTTATCGGGTTTATTATACAACTCACATAAAAATATTTCAACTTCAACACATAAGCACTTGCTACGTTTGTAGCAGGTGTTTTTTGATTTTTCCATCCTCTTGGAAATACGGGAAACGGTGAAGTTTTTCGCTAAAATGTAGTCAACGGGTAACGGAACAATACAATTGAATGACCGTCCGACGAGAACAAACCGCCATGACCTCTCAAAAGAGAGTGAGCGCAGCTGAAAGGCTGACGGCACAGCGCCCATAGAGATATGAGGAATGCCTGTCGGAACTCGAATTTCGGGCAGAACGGCGATTAATTTATGAAAGGATGTGAAATCAGCGAATTAATTAACGGATTAGTGTGGAAATACACACGGAAGAGCGATACGCCGAACAGCGAACACGGTTCACGGATTTGCGTGACAATTCACCAAACCGTAAACAAACACACGAAACAACGAATATGAACAGCACCGATATTGAACGGTGCATCACAAATAAAAAAAGAAAGGGGTGATTTAATGGATATACGAAACGAGCTCAAATCTTACATTGTAAAAGAAGGCATGACAATGCGTGAACTTGTTGATATGCTTTCGTTTGAATACGGCTGGAGCGACAGCGTTCCTAACTTTTCGGGTAAACTTCGTCGAGGCTCTCTGCGATATTCCGAAGCAGTTGAAATGGCTGATGTTATGGGATATGATATTGTTTGGGTGAAAAGAAAATAATGTTGTTTTACATATATGTGTATGATATAATTATCTCAATAAATTATTTCAAAAGAGAGTTATTATGGAATTTAATGAAAAATTACAAGAACTGCGAAAGCACAAGGGTCTGACTCAGGAAGAACTTGCAGAGTTGCTTTTTGTTTCGCGTACTGCAGTTTCAAAATGGGAATCCGGCAGAGGTTACCCCAATATAGATTCACTCAAAGCCATTGCGAGATTTTTCGGAGTAACAATTGATGAACTTCTGTCAGGCGACGAGTTGCTGACAATCGCAGAAAAAGATACTGAACAAAAAGAAAATCATATCCGTGATTTGGTGTTCGGTTTGCTTGATATAAGCGTTGCGGTTTTCTTCTTTCTGCCGTTATTAGGACAAAAAGTTAATGGGATAATACAGGAGGTTTCGCTTTTATCCCTTACCGGAATCGCATCATATCTGCGAATCGCTTATTTTGTCGTTGCGATCGGTATTGCAGTATTCGGAATTCTTACACTCGCTCTGCAAAAATGTCAGCAACTGTTCTGGGTCAGAAACAAGAACAGAATATCATTGATACTCAATGCAGTCGGAGTTACTCTGTTTATCATCAGCACACAGCCGTATGCGGCAATTCTGCTGTTTGTATTTCTTGTAATAAAGGGTCTTATGCTTATAAAAAGCCGATGATACGAAGCGTGTCAGCGTTGTGACGCCTCGTTTCTTGCGTATATTCACACTTGCCTTTAATATTTAGTCAGGCGGAAGCCGAATACAGAAAAAGGCAGGTTTAAAAAATGAAAAAGAAAAATCGAAGATACTTGTATTTATCGGTATCTATGCTTACGGCGTTTGTTTTGTGGACAGTTGCCGTTCAGTTTATTGATGTCAGAACAATCGGACCAAACGGTTCAAGTGTCGGTTTTGCAACAATCAACGGATTCGTTCATAAGCTTACGGGCGTTCATATGTCGCTTTATAACGTCACGGATTGGCTCGGTCTTGTACCGGTTTTTGTGGCAATGGGATTTGCATTATTTGGTTTTGCACAGTGGATAAAAAGAAAGCATCTGAGTAAAGTTGATTACAGCATCTTTGTTCTCGGCGGATTCTATATTGCCGTAATGGCCGTGTATATCCTTTTTGAAATGATAACGGTAAATCACAGACCCGTACTCATTAACGGAATTCTGGAAAAATCCTATCCTTCGTCAACAACTCTGATTGTAATGTGCGTTATGCCAACTGCAATAATGCAGTTTAATAGCAGAATAAAAAACACAGTACTCAAAAAAACAATGTCATTTTTAATCACCGCATTTATAGTCTTTATGGTTATCGGGCGACTTGTTTCGGGAGTTCATTGGTTTACAGATATTATCGGAGGTGCTTTGCTCAGCGCAGGTCTTGT
>JAZQKN010000088.1:0-42638 GCA_045542175.1 Acutalibacteraceae bacterium
GGCGCAATGGCAGACGCAGTTATCGAAGGCAGACAGGGTGAACAGACTGCTCCCGCAGCAGAAACATCAGAGGAGGAATAATAACATGGCAGCATTTACAGCTAAAGACGTTCAGGCTCTCAGAGAAAAGACAAACGTTGGTATGATGGATTGCAAAAAGGCACTCACAGAAGCTGACGGTGATATGGATAAGGCAATGGACATCCTTCGTGAGAAGGGTCTCGCAACTGCAGCTAAGAAGGCAAGCAGAATTGCTGCTGAAGGCGTTATCGGTCTTTACACAGACGGCACAGCTTCAGCTCTTATCGAACTCAACTGCGAAACAGACTTCGTTGGCAACGGCCCCGAATTCAAGGCTCTTGCAAACCAGATCGCAAAGACAGTTGTTGTAAGCAAGCCCGCTGATCTTGATGCACTTCTCGCAACAACAATCGCTGACGGCACACTTTCAGTTGCTGATGCAATTCAGGAACTCTTCCTTAAGCTCCGCGAAAACCTCAAGCTTCGCCGTTTTGTACTTGTTGAAGGTACAGCAGTTTCATACATCCACGGCGGCGGCTCAGTAGGCGTTCTCGTAAGCTTTGAAACAAACGCAGCAGATAACGCAGAATTCTTAGCAATGGGTAAGAACGTAGCAATGCAGGTTGCAGCTATGAACCCCGCTTATCTTGACGAAGCAGCAGTTCCCGCTGAAGTTGTTGAAAAGGAAAAGGCAATCAACCTTGCACAGATGAACGAAGATCCCAAGATGGCAAGCAAGCCCGAACAGGTTAAGGCTAAGATCATCGAAGGTAAGATCAAGAAGTACTTCACAGAAGTTTGCCTTCTTGACCAGGCATTCGTGCGTTCAGACCTTTTCGAAGGCTCAGTAGCAGGTTATGTAGCAAACGTTGCTAAGGCAATCGGCGCTGACATCAAAGTTACAGGCTTCACTCGTCTTGCAAAGGGCGAAGGCATCGAAAAGAAAGTTGACGACTTCGCAGCAGAAGTTGCAAGCATGATGTAATCATTTTAATAAAAATTACGGCTGTTACCAATCGGTAGCAGCCGTTTTATTTTACCGCTCCTGAATTAATTAAACTTTACAGTAAATAATAACAACACAATAATGTAAAGGAGCGTTTATATGGCAAATTTAACCTCAAAAGAGCTTTCGGCAATTGAAGACCAGCTCAACTGCGAACAGATGCTCATTAAAAAGTTCAAGGCATACGCACAGAGTGCAACCGACCCTCAGATTAAAGCAACGTGCGAAGATATGGCAAAACGCCATAAGCAGCATTTTGATACCCTTATGGGTCATCTTTATTAAGGAGGATTATTATGCTCAACAGTTCAGCTTTTTCAGACAGAGAAATTATGGATGACGTTCTCACGTCACAAAAGCACATTACGGGTGTATATAATACCTTTTCAAACGAATGCGTAAATCAGCAGCTTCAGAATGATATGGTTAACATTCTCAAAGAAGAACACGCTATGCAGTTTGACGTATTCAGCGATATGCAGAAAAGGGGATGGTACAGCCCTGAAGCTGCTCAGCAGCAGATGATTACCGATACCAAAACCAAATTTGAAAATATGTCATCACAGCTTTAATTCAAGTCGGATACCTGAAAAAGGTATCCGTTTTTTTTATAAAAAATTTGTAAAAGGGGTTGGAAAAAATGAACTAATGCTTTATAATAACATTAATAATGGATATATATGCTTTTTATAAGGAGAAAGCTTATGAGTAAATATTCAGTATCACTTGAAAAAGTAGTTAAGGACTTATCGTTCAACGTCATCTACACTCCCAAGGACATTGCCGATATTTTCATCACCTCGCAGGACGTTAACCGTCCCGGACTTATTTTAACGGGTTTTGAAAATTATTTTGATCCTGACCGTATTCAGTTTATCGGTCTTACGGAACTCGAATACTTCAAGAGTCTTGATAAAGATGAATTTATTGAACGATGTGAAGCTTTTCTTTCAAAGCGTCCGGCTGCAATCGTTGTTACAAGAGATTTGAAATGCAGCCGCACGTTTCTGAAGCTTGCCGAAAAATATGAAGTTCCCATTCTCGGAACGTCTGATTCAACGTCAGGCTGTATGTCAGCAACAATTTCATATCTCGGTGTTGAACTTGCTCAGAGAATTACCCGTCACGGTGTACTTGTTGAAGTTTACGGCGAAGGCGTACTTATTCTCGGTGACAGCGGCGTAGGTAAGAGCGAAACCGCTCTCGAGCTTATTAAAAGGGGTCACAGACTTATCGCTGACGATGCCGTTGAAATCAGAAGAGTTTCAAACAGAACTCTTGTCGGCTCAGCTCCCGACAACATCCGTCACTTTATCGAGCTTCGCGGTGTAGGTGTACTTAATGCAAGAAGACTTTTCGGTATGGGTGCCGTTAAGCTCACTGAAAAAGTTGATATGGTTGTTGAGCTTGAACAGTGGGACAGTGAAAAGGTATACGACAGACTCGGACTTGAAAACGAATACACCGAAATACTCGGTATCAAAGTTCCCGTAACAACGGTTCCCGTAAAACCGGGCCGTAACCTTTCAATAATCATTGAAGCTGCTGCAATGAATAACAGACAGAAAAAAATGGGTTACAATGCGGCAAGAGAGCTTCTGCACAGTCTCGGCATGACCGATGACATCATTCCCGAAAAGAATGAACTTGAATTCTGGCACCATTTTTAATTAATTAAGGATATATTTACTTTGGAGGTAATAAAATATGTACAGAATAGGCGTTGACCTCGGCGGCACTAACATTGCAGTTGGCGTTGTTGATGAAAATCTTAAAATTGTAGGCAGAGGCAAGGTTAAAACCAAGTGCCCCAGACCCGCAGAAGAAATCTTTGACGATATTGCACTTGCAATAAATATGGCTGTTAAAGATGCAGGCATTTCAATGGATGAAGTTTCAACTGTCGGCGTCGGCACACCCGGTTCAGTAAACAAAGCAACAGGCTATATTGAATTTGCAAACAACCTTGGCTTCGACCAGGTGCCCGCAAAGGAAATGCTTGAAGCAAGAGTAGGCAAAACCGTTTACCTTGATAACGATGCTAACTGTGCCGCTCTCGGCGAAGCTGTTGCAGGTGTTGGTAAAGGTGTTGGTAACTTTGTTGCCGTTACTCTCGGCACAGGTGTTGGCAGCGGTATTATCATTAACGGCAAGATTGTCGGCGGAGTTAACTATGCGGCCGGTGAAATGGGTCATATGGTAATCTGCGTTGACGGTGAGCCTTGTAATTGTGGCAGAAAAGGTTGCTGGGAACAGTATTCATCGGCAACTGCTCTTATCAGACAGACAAAGGCTGCAATGCTTGAAAACAAAGACAGCGCAATGTGGCAGCTTGTTAACGGCAATATCGATGCAACAAGCGGCAGAACTTCGTTTGATGCAATGAGACTCGGCGATAAAACCGCAGCTGAAGTTGTTGATAAATATATCTATTATCTTTCAGTTGGTATTGTAAACGTAATCAATGCCCTTCAGCCCGAAATCATCTGCATCGGCGGCGGTATCGGTCACGAAGGCGATTATCTTCTTGCTCCTCTTAAGAAATACGTTGATGAACAGAGATACAGCATCCACGCACAGAAGCAGACTGCAATTCTTCCCGCTGAACTCGGAAATGACGCTGGCATCTTCGGTGCCGCACTTCTTGATGAATAATTAATCCGGAGGCTTCAATGAGCTTTATTACAGAAACCAAAAATATTTGCGAAAATATCGGCTGTGAATATATTGCCGACGTTTCTATGAGCGGTTACACAAGCTTTAAAATCGGCGGAAATGCCGCGATTATGGTATTTCCCGATACAGAGGATAAACTTGCCGCAATAATTGAATATTGCAGCAATAACTCAGTTAAAAAGCTCTTGCTTGGCAAGGGCAGTAATATGCTGGTTTCCGACGAAGGCTTTGCGGGTATTGTCATTAACACCTGCAAGCTTGATAAAATTGAGCTTATTGACGAAACAACGGTTTATTGCCAGAGCGGAGCGGCTCTTATAAAGCTTTGCCGCTTCGCTTTGGATAACGGATTAACAGGTCTTGAATTTGCTTACGGTATTCCCGGCACTGCGGGCGGAGCCGCATATATGAATGCGGGCGCCTACGGCGGCGAAATGAAAGATGTTCTTGTTAAGTGCGAACACATTTCACCCGATGCACAAAAAGGCTCGTTTGAGGCTGATAAGCTCGATTTAAGCTACAGACACAGCGTTTACAGTAAAAAGGATTACGTTATAACCTCACTTGTGTTAAAGCTTAAAAAGGGCAATAAAACCGAAATCAAAGCCAAGATGGATGAGCTTATGGCAAAACGTGTTGATAAACAGCCGCTTGATTACCCTAGCGCGGGCAGTACTTTTAAACGTCCCGAGGGCTATTTTGCAGGCGCTCTTATTGAACAGTGCGGTCTTAAAGGCTTCAGCATAGGCGGAGCACAAGTAAGTGAAAAGCACGCGGGTTTTGTAATTAATAAAGGCGGTGCTACCGCTTCTGACGTTATGAATCTAATTGAGCATTGCAAAAAGGTTATTTTAAATGAAACAGGAGTAACGCTTGAACCTGAAGTTGAAATTATAAAATAGGAGTGGAGAAACTTGTCGTTTTCATCAAAAGTCAAAAGTGAACTTGCCAAAACTGAAAATTTTTCTCCCTGTTGTTTGCACGCACAAGTCTACGGGCTTGTGCTTTTTGCACATTTTTCAAAATATAACTTCTCAATCACAACTGAAAACACAGATGTTTTTGATTTGTACTTATTTTATTTAAAGGATTACTGTAAGGTCAGCCCCGTAATCAGCGACGGTGGAAGCAAAAAACTTACCGCTTACCTTAAAACGGATGAGGAAAAATCAAAGGCATTTGAAAAATTCGGCCATACCCTCAAAGAACCTTCTTTGCGTATCAACAGAGCCAACATTAACGATGAATGCTGTGCCAGCGCATTTTTAAGAGGCGTTTTTCTTTCTTGCGGCACTGTTACCGACCCTGAAAGAAGCTATCATCTTGAGTTTGTTGTTCCATATAGAAAACTCAGTATGGATTTAATGAAGTTCCTTGATGAGCTTAATTTAAATCCTAAATACATAGTCAGAAAAGGTAACCACATTATTTATTTCAAAGACAGTGAAAGCATTGAGGATATTCTTGCAATTATCGGCGCTCAGGATGCTTCGCTTTACGTAATGGGCATTAAAATTGAAAAAGACGTTAAGAATAAAGTTAACAGAAAACTCAACTTTGAAATGTCGAACATCAGCAAAACCGTAAACGCCGCAACCATTCAGACAGAAGCGATAATGTATATTGAGGCAACGAAAGGAATTTCATTTTTACCTGAAAACTTGCAACAAATCGCCAGATTGAGGCTTGAGAATCAGGAAGCAAGCCTTCGTGACCTTGGTCTTTTATTGGACGAGCCCCTTACACGCTCAGGTATTAATCACAGGCTCGCCAAAATAGTTGAAATAGCCGAAAAACTTAAACTCGGAGAAGAATAATGGCTTTTACTCATTTACACGTACACAGTGAATACAGTCTGCTTGACGGAGCCTGCAGAATTGAACCTATGCTTGACAAAATCAAGAGCATGGGCCAGACTTCCGTTGCCATAACTGACCACGGTGTAATGTACGGAGTAATTGATTTTTATAAAGCTGCGTTGAAAAAGGGGATTAAACCCGTAATCGGCTGTGAGGTTTACGTTGCCGCAAGGTCAAGATTTGACAAAGTTCACGGCATAGATAACGAAAGATACCATCTTGTTTTACTTTGCAAAAACAATGAAGGTTATAAAAATCTTATTAAACTTGTTTCCGAAAGCTGGGTAAACGGCTTTTATACCAAGCCCAGAATTGACAAAGAGCTTCTTGAAAAATACCACGAAGGTCTTATTGCACTTTCAGGTTGCCTTGCGGGTGAAATTTCAAGATTACTGCTTCAGCACGATTATGACTCGGCAAAAGAAACCGCTTTATGGTATAAAAACCTGTTTGGCGAAGATAATTTTTATCTTGAAATTCAGAATCACGGATTAATTGAACAGTCACAGATTAATCCCGATTTAATCAGACTTTCAAAAGAGCTCAGTATCCCTCTTGCTGCTACAAATGACGCTCATTACGTTGAAATAGAAGACTCGAAAATGCAGCAGATTCTTATCTGCATTCAAACAAACCACACTATTGGCGAAGAAACAGGTCTTGAATTCAGTACGGAAGAGTTTTATCTCAAAAGCGAAGAGGAAATGCTGGAAGCCTTCCCTGAATGCCCGGAAGCTGTTGAGAATACCGCAAAAATTGCCGAAAAATGTAACGTAGAGTTTGAATTCGGCAAAACAAAGCTTCCTCATTTTGAAGTACCCGAAGGCTATGACCACTTTGAATGGTTTTCCTTGATTTGCAACAAGGGTTTAAGAGAACGTTACGGAGAAAACCCTCCGCAGGAATATATTGACAGACTGAACTACGAACTCGGAGTAATCAACCGTATGGGTTACGTTGATTATTACCTTATTGTTCACGATTTTATAAGACAGGCAAAAGAAATGGGCATTCCCGTCGGACCCGGCAGAGGCTCGGGCGCGGCAAGTATCTGTGCTTACTGTATCGGTATTACCGGAATCGATCCTATGAAGCATAATCTTCTTTTTGAAAGATTCCTGAACCCCGAAAGAGTAAGCATGCCTGACTTTGACGTAGACTTCTGCTTCGAAAGAAGAGGCGAAGTTATCGATTACGTTATTGAAAAATACGGTGCCGACCACGTTGCACAGATTGTAACTTTCGGAACTCTTGCGGCAAAGCTCGCAGTAAGAGACGTCGGCAGAGCTCTCGGTATGCCGTATGCAACCGTTGATAACATTGCAAAGCAGATTCCTAACGAGCTTAATATAACGCTTGATAAAGCTCTTAAAAGATCTGCTGATTTCAAGAAGATATATGACTCCGACATTGCCGCAAAAGAGCTTATTGACCTTGCAAGAAAGATTGAGGGTATGCCCCGTCACGCTTCGACACACGCCGCGGGTGTTGTTATCACTCACGATCCCGTTGAAAGCTACGTTCCGCTTGCAAGAAACGATGAAGCAATTGTAACGCAGTTCCCGATGACAACTCTTGAAGAGCTTGGTCTTTTAAAGATGGATTTTCTCGGTCTCAGAACGTTAACAGTTATCAGTTCCGCTGAGAAAATGATAAGAAAAAAAGTTCCCGATTTCGATATAAATAAGATTGATATTGAAGACAAAGCCGTTTTCGATATGATGTGTTCTGCTCAGACGGAAGGTGTTTTTCAGTATGAATCAGCCGGTATGAGAAGTGTTCTTTCACAGCTTAAACCCGAAAGTATTGAGGATTTAATTGCGGTTATATCACTTTACAGACCGGGCCCTATGGATTCAATACCCACCTATATCAAAAACAGACACAATCCCAACAATATAAAATATAAAACTCCCGAGCTTAAAAGCATACTTGACGTCACTTACGGCTGTATGGTCTATCAGGAACAGGTAATGCAGATTTGCCGTGAACTTGCGGGTTATTCGTATGGCAGAGCCGATATTGTCCGCCGAGCGATGAGCAAAAAGAAGCACGATGTTATGCTTAAAGAGCGCGAGCATTTTGTTTACGGTATGACGGATGATGACGGAAACGTCATTTGCGACGGAGCTGTAAGAAGGGGAGTCAGCGAAAAAGCGGCAAACGAGATTTTTGATGAAATGATGTCGTTTGCTTCCTATGCGTTCAATAAAGCTCATGCGGCGGCCTATGCTTACGTTGCATACCAGACAGCCTGGCTGAAGTGTCACTATCCTTGCGAATTTCTTGCCGCTTTACTCACAAGCTTCCTGGACAATACGAACAAGGTTGTACAGTATATCAACGAATGTTCAAGACTCGGAATTAAGATTTTACCGCCAAACGTAAACGAAGGATACGATTCCTTTACTGTTTCGGACGGAAATATTCTGTTCGGTCTTTCTGCCGTTAAAAACCTTGGCAGAGGATTTATTCGCCGTATGATTGACGAAAGAGAGCTTAACGGTAAGTTTAAAGATTTCTATGATTTCTGCAAACGTATGCACGGAAAGGATTTTAACCGCAGAGCAATTGAAAGTCTGATTAAATGCGGCGCATTTGACGGAATGGGCGCTAACAGACATCAGATGTATCTTGTAATTGACAGCGTAATTGAAGAGCTTGAAAATGACAGAAGAAGAAACGTTGACGGCCAGATAGGTTTCGGCGATTTATTTGCTGGTAACGTTGAAGAATCGGTTTCGCTCAAATCAAGTTTTTCTTATCCCGAAGCTGAAGAATTTCCCAAAGACCTTCTTCTCAAATATGAAAAAGAAGTTACAGGTATGTATCTTTCAGGCCATCCGATGGCTGAATATACCGCACTTTCACAAAAGCTTAAATGTGCAAGAATATCGGATATAAACGATTCTGAAAGCGGTATTTATAAAGATAATGACAGAGTGTTGATTCTCGGATTGTTGAGTTCTGTAAAAAAGAAAATCACCAAGAATGATTCAACAATGGCTTTCCTTACCGTTGAAGATACTTCAAGCACAATTGAAGTAATTGTATTTCCGAAAACTCTTATGGACAAGCCTACGCTTTTTTACGAGGGCAACATTCTTCTGATACACGGAAGAATCAGTATGCGTGAAGATGAAGACACAAAAATTGTTTGTGAAGCGGTTGAAACCTGCCCGTCAGCGGCATCTGTGCCTGATATTCAGGTTACCGAAACAAAATCAGAGATTAAATCGGAAAATAAAAAGAAAGCTCTCGGTCTGTTTTTACGTTTTGATACCGCATCATCACCGCAGATTGAATATTGCCGCAAACTTCTTGCAATTTTTGACGGTGAAACTCCGCTTTATTATTTCTTTGCCGACACAAAGGAATATAAGCGTAATCCCATCGGGCAGAATATTGATGTTAATGATGTTTTGCTTCGTGAATTGCGAAAAATACTTGGTGAAGACAACGTAATATTCAACAAGTAAAAGACTAACTTTTTTGTCAAAAAACAGCTTAATTAATTGACATTATGTAATAAAATGTGTATTATATAGACTGAACATTTTTAAGGAGAGTATTTATAATGAAAACTATCGGTGTTTTAACTAGCGGTGGCGACGCACCCGGAATGAACGCGGCTATCAGAGCCGTTGTAAGAACTGCATGTGAAAACGGTATGAAGGTATACGGCATCAACAGAGGTTATGCAGGTCTTATTGAAAAGGATGTTCGTGAACTTAATATCAGAAGCGTTTCAGATATTATTCATAGAGGCGGTACAATGCTTCATTCAGCAAGATGCCTTGATTTCAAAGAAGAAACAGGTATGCAGAAAGCAATCAAATCCTGTAAAGAGCTCGGCATCGAGGGTATTGTTGTAATCGGCGGTGACGGCTCGTTCAGAGGCGCACGTGACCTTTCACTCAGAGGTGTTCCCTGTATTGCAATTCCCGGCACAATTGATAATGACATCGTAAGCACAGAATATACAATCGGCTATGACACTTGCCTTAACACAGTTATGCAGATGGTTGACCGTGTCAGAGACACAGTTGAATCACACAGCCGTTGCATCGTTGTTGAAGTTATGGGTAACAAATGCGGTGACCTTACGCTTAACGCAGGTATTGCTGTCGGTGCAACCGCAATCGTTATTCCCGAAATCAACGATGACATCGAAAAGCACGTTATCGAAAGAATCAAGAGAACACAGAAGACCGATAAAAAGCACTTTATCGTAATGGTTGCTGAAGGCATCGGCGGTGTTGAAGCTCTTGCAAGAAAGATTGAACTTGAATGCGGTGTTGAATCAAGAGCTGTAATTCTCGGTCACGTTCAGCGCGGCGGTTCACCCACAGTAAGAGACAGAGTTACCGCAAGCCAGATGGGTTATAAGGCAGTTCAGCTTCTTATGGAAGGCAAGAGCAACAGAGTTGTTGTTATGAAGCACGACGATATCATTGACTATGATATCTATGAAGCTCTTTGCATGGAAAAGAAAGTTGATACCGAGCTTTACAAGATTGCACACGAAATTTCAATCTGAGGTAAACCATGGCAACCAACGAATTTTTTTCACTTAGAAAAAAAATAATTGAAAGAGATTTTAAATCTCTTAATAATATGCAGAAATCAGCGGTCCTTTCTACGGAGGGACCGCTTTTGGTGCTTGCAGGTGCAGGAAGCGGTAAAACAACTGTTCTTGTTAACCGAATAGCAAATATAATTAAATACGGCAAAGCTTATTATTCAGATTATTGCCGCTATGAACCTACTGAAAGCGAAATGGCTCTTATGAGAGCGGTTGCAGACGGCGTTATTGAAGAAGTTTTTGATATTGAACATCTTTTGAAGGTTGACGCGGCAAAGCCCTGGGAAATTCTTGCGATTACTTTCACAAACAAAGCCGCCGGTGAGCTCAAAGAGCGTCTTGAAAGAATGCTCGGCCCCGATGCTCTTGACATCTGGGCAAGCACTTTCCATTCTGCCTGTGTGCGTATCTTAAGAAGAAATGCCGATTGTATCGGTTTTTCTTCAAACTTCACAATCTATGATACCGATGACAGTAAAAGAGTTATCAAAGACTGCATAAAACAGCTCGGTTTCAGCGATAAAATACTTAATCCGAAGAGTGTTATGGGTGCAATAAGCTCTGCAAAGGATATGCTCATAAGCCCTCAGGAATATACTCAGCAGAATTATATGGATATTCGCAAGAGAAATATCGGTGCGGTTTACGAAATGTATCAGGCAAGGCTAAAGAATGCCGATGCAATGGATTTTGACGATATCATCGTTAACACCGTTCGTCTTTTACAGAATAATCCAGAAGTGCTTGAATACTATCAAAGAAAATTCAAGTACATAATGGTTGACGAATATCAGGACACCAACCATGCACAGTATCTTCTCACATCATTGCTTTCGGGCGGATATAAGAATCTTTGCGTTGTAGGTGACGATGACCAGAGTATTTATAAATTCCGCGGTGCAACCATAGAAAATATTTTAAGCTTTGAGCACGAATATCATAACGCAAAGGTTATCCGTCTTGAACAGAATTACCGTTCAACGCAGAATATTCTTGATGCGGCAAACAAAGTTATTTCACATAATGAAAACAGAAAAGGTAAAACTCTCTGGACTGATAACGGCGAGGGTGATTTAATTACTTATCACACTGCCGAAACGGACCGTGATGAGGGTATATTCATTGCCGAAAAGATTCTTGAAGGATACAGAAGCGGCAAGAGATACAGCGATTTTGCTATTCTCTACAGAATGAACTCTCAGTCAAACCTTGTTGAACAGTCATTCGTAAGAATGGGCATTCCTTACAGAATTATCGGCGGTCATAAATTCTATGACCGTAAAGAAATCAAGGATGCTCTTGCATATCTTAGTATCATTGCCAACCCCAACGACAGCGTAAGACTTCAGAGAATCATCAACGAGCCAAAGAGGGGAATAGGCGAAACTTCCGTTGCCGCTGCACAGGAAATTGCTGACGGTCTTGAAATCAGCCTTTTTGAGGTTATAAAATCAGCCGACCAATTCCCGCGTCTGAGCCGATGTGCAAAGAAGATGACGGAATTTGCCGCAATGATTGAAGGCTTCATAAACGATATGGACAGTCTTGAGCTTTCTGAACTTTTCAAAAAAGTAATGGCTGATACGGGATATATTTCCTATCTTGCTCTTGATAAAGAAACTTACGAAGACCGTGTTGCCAACCTTGACGAACTTTCCAACAACCTTTTGAGATTTTCAAGAGATAACGAAGGCGCAACACTCAACGATTTCCTCCAGGAAGTTGCATTAATGACCGACATTGATAACTATAATGCCGATTCAGACACTGTAGTTATGATGACGGTTCACTCCGCAAAAGGTCTTGAATTCCCCGTTGTTTTTATTGCCGGTATGGAAGAAACAATCTTCCCTTCATCAATGTCATCGCTCGATGAAAGCGAGATTGAAGAAGAGCGAAGACTTGCTTACGTTGCGATTACAAGAGCGAAAAAACAGCTCTATATCACAAGAGCAAGAACAAGAATTCTTTTCGGTTCAACCAAATTCAACCCTCCGTCAAGATTCATAACGGAAATTCCTGAGTCACTTCTTGAAAAGAGCGGCGATATTATGCCGAAGCGATCCTTTGGAGGCTCATTCGGAACTTCCTCACAATCTTACGGTGTTCCTTCACAGTCAAAGCCACAGTCACCTTCAAGAGGCTTCACGGCTTCAGCTTATACACCGCCACAGAAGAACAGCACCGTCTTCTACGCAGGCGACACCGTGTTGCATAAAGCATACGGCGAAGGTGTTGTATTAAGTGCAAAACCGATGGGTAACGATACTTTACTTGAAATTGCATTCACAACGGCGGGCACCAAGAAGATTATGGCAAACTTTGCCAAAGTTGAAAAAGTAAATAATTGATCCAAATAACGGTACGCTGAGTGCCGTTATTTTTTATGTAATAAAAACAGGACTTGCTCATATAATTTACCAATAACAGAATTCAGGAGGTAAAAAATGAGTAAGTCCAAATATAAATATAAGGTTTATAACGGCAAAATAATCAAAGAAATGTTGGATAATTCGAGGTTGATTATCTTTGTTGTTATTTTTGCAATCGGAATTATAGTCGGTGCAAAAATTATAAATTCAGAAAATCTCATTATGCAGGAACAAATAAAAAGCCTGCTCAATTCATTTGCAATAAAAAGAGCAGGGCAGGGGATAATTAATAATTTTATTGAATCTTTGTTTTCTGTTTCCGTATTCTCTTTAACTGCAGCATTTCTCGGATTCTCTCTGATTGGTTACCCTTTAATTATTATAATACCTTTGGTAAGAGGAATGGGAATCGGTGCAGTTTGCGGTTATCTTTATTCCGTTTATAAATTCACAGGCCTCGGATACAGCTTATTAATGATTTATCCGGGTGCTTTATTTTCAACTCTTTCACTCTTGCTGATGTGTAACGACTGCAGTGAATACTCAAAGAACGCATACTCAAAAGCAATTCTCGGACGGGGACAGTTTGAAAAAGATGAAACAAGAGTTTTTCTTATAAGACAACTGATTTTCTTTTTAATAGGTGTTTTCGGAGCATTTGTCGATGCTGTTTGTTCAAAATTATTTCTTGGAATTTTTAATCTTTGAAATATCATTCAAAGGATTTGAATCAACTGCTTTCTTGAGCTGCTCACTATAAACGTGTGTATATATTTCAGTTGTTGCAAGGTTTTCATGACCGAGTATTTCCTTGAGCTGCAAAGGGTCAACGTTACCGTACTGATACATAAGCGTAGCAGCGGTATGGCGAAGCTTGTGCGTTGAAAATCCCATACCGGCAAGTCCGCTTTTTTCTAGCGAACGTTCAACAAGCTTCTGAACACTCTGACGGCTTATCCTTGTTTTTCTGTTGCTTATAAAGAGGGCATCTCTGTCAATAACGCCGTCAACAGGGCGAACTCTCATATACTGCTCAATAGCAGAAATGCAAGCGTTATTAAGATAAATTGTCCGTTCTTTATTTCCTTTACCGATAACTCTTAAAGTGTTGTCGTCTTTAATATCGGAAATATTGATGCTGATAAGTTCAGAAAGACGTAAACCGCAGTTTAAGAATAGCGTAAGAATACAGTAATCTCTTTCCTTTGTTTTACCGTCAACGCTCTCAAGAAGCTTTATACTTTGCTCAAGACTGAGATATTTGGGCAAAGCACGTCTCGTTTGCGGAGATTCAAGATGCATAACCGGACTCTTATCTATACAGCCGTTTACTTCAAGATAACGGTAAAAACGTTTGATTGAAACAACCTTTCTTGCTCTTGCGTTATTATCATTATTTCTGTCTTTTCTGCAGTAGGTGAGGAAAGCGTAAGCGTCAGTCAAAGTAACTGATTTAATCTGCTCGTCTGTCAAATCAGAAATTCCGATTTCATCAACAGAAATATTTTTATCGCACCAACCTCTGCTTTTCTTTAAAAATCTGAAAAACAAACGAAGGTCCGACGCATATTCAAGTACCGTTAAATCAGATTTACTTTTTACGCCCGCAAGATAATTTAAATATCTGATTACTAAAGGAGGGAGAGTAACAAGTTCTTCCTGTCGCATTTAAACACATCCCGATAAAAAAGTAGGTATGTTCATATTATAACATACCTGAAATAAAAAATCAATAATTATACAAAATAAATGTTTTGTATAGTATAGGGGAGTTTTAAACTTTAATTTAACAAATATATATATAATAATTCTAATACTCGCACAATGGCAGTATTCCGCCGATATCAGTGAGCGCTTCATCGCTCAATTCAACAATCTCAATCTGTTTACGGCTGCACAAGTCTATTATATCCTTATAGTTTGTATGACTTTCAATTCTTCCGTTTACTGCGAGTTTGTTTTTGCCAATCTTCCCGCAACAACCTCCGATGAATCCGTAATTGTATCCTTTCAATCGAATGGAATCTTTTTCAATTAACAATGTATCGTTCAGAAAATTCTGAGCGGCTGTAAAAATTCCTTTATCATCAGTTATAATTGTATTTTTGTCTATAACACATACTGAGCAACCCGAATAACCTTGATTAACGTTTATAACTGAAATCTGCTCAGATTCGGCAAATTCAAGGATTTCCTTAGCAATTGACTTGACGTTGCATATCATTTTATTGCCGATAATCTTGCAGTTTAGCGGCACGTCATCAGGATAACTGTTTCCAAGCACACTCCCGCTTACCGATATATTAAATTTTTCTTTCAACTCCCCTGTGCACAAATGTTCGTTCGGGATAAGAATTCTGTTTTGCTTAAGGTGTAACAGCTGTAAATCGGCGTGTGACTGCACAGGCTTTGGCAAAACAGGATTTCTCGGTATTATTATTGTTTCAACGTTTAACTCATGAAGCTTTTTTATTGCTTTTTCTGCGTCAACTGAAATTGCAACAACCGACACCTCCCCTGTTGGAAGGTTTGGATTTTCAATATGTTTATATTGCTGCTTCATACGCTTCGTTTACATTCCTGGCTCCGACGATTTCTATGTTTCCTTTAAATCCGTCGGAGATTGTTTTAAGATTATGTTTCGGTATAATACATCTGTTAAAGCCGAGTCTTTCAGCTTCTTTGATACGCTGTTCACAGTTTGAAACGCTTCTGAGCTCACCGCCGAGACCTATTTCACCGATTACGAGTGTATCGTCTCTGATCGGAGTATCTTTAAAGCTTGAAATAAGAGCAAGTGCTACAGATAAATCTGTTGCAGGCTCATCAAGTCTTAAACCGCCGACAACGTTTATATATGCGTCGCAGTTATTCATAAAATAACCCGAACGTTTTTCAAGAACAGCAAGAAGCATTGACATTCTGTTATAGTCAAAGCCTGTAGCCATTCTTCTTGAATTGCCGTAATTGGATGAAACAACAAGGCCCTGAACTTCCGCAAGTATAGGTCTGCTGCCTTCCATAACACATGCTATGCAAGTTCCCGCTGTGTTTTTAGGCTTGCCTGAAATAAGCATAAGCGAGGGATTCGGAACCTCTGCAAGACCTTTATCGAGCATTTCAAAAACACCGATTTCATTGGTGGAGCCAAATCTGTTCTTAACCGCACGAAGAATTCGGTAGGAAAGATGGCGTTCACCCTCAAAATAAAGAACGCAATCTACAACGTGTTCAAGAACCTTGGGTCCTGCAATATTACCGTCTTTATTTACGTGACCGACAATAATTGTAGGAATTCCGAGGTCTTTAGCGCAGTGCATATACAGATTTGTTGACTCTCTGACCTGTGTTATGCTTCCCGGTGAAGAATTGATTTCAGAAACACTCATAGTCTGAATAGAGTCAACAATAACAAGATCAGGCTTTGTTGTTTTAATATATTCAACAATACTCTGAACGTCTGTCTGACACATTATAAGCAGATTATCGGTTTCTACACCGAGACGTTTTGCTCTGAGCTTAATCTGACGAGCAGATTCTTCGCCCGAAACGTAAAGAATCTTTAAATTTTTACCTATATATTCACAAATCTGTAAAAGGATTGTGGATTTACCGATACCGGGATCACCGCTGAGAAGAACAAGAGAACCCTTAACAATACCGCCTCCGAGAACCCTGTCAAGCTCCTCCATACCCGTTTTAAACCTGATTTCATCCTCAGCACTTATTTCATTAACGGTAAGCGCTGAAACGGTTTTAACAGGCATTTTAACAGCTTTCTGCTCTTGCGGAGTTCTTATATCTTCTTCCATTGTATTCCATTCACCGCAGCCAGGACAGCAGCCGTACCATTTGGCACTTTCGTAACCGCATTCGTTACATATATAAATTGATTTTGTCTTCCCTGCCATTATTATTCCTCCGCAGTATTTATATAATCCAAAATACTAATAGCTATTATAAAAGCCATTCTTTGCTGATAATTATCATCTTTAAGTTTATTTGCTTCTTCAGTGTTTGAAAGAAAACCGCATTCAACCATAACTGCCGGTGCGGTTACATTATGAAGAAGATAAATTTCACTGCCGCTTTGCTTAATCTCGCGGCTGTTATCACGTTGAATATAATCCGCTATATTTCTTTGAATTATTTCAGCAATAGTTTTTGATTGCGGATTATTCTTTGAATAAAAAACCTGAGCACCGTTGTATTTAGACTGTGTGAAATAATTCTGATGAATACTTACCAAAACAGCGTTATCTGTTGATTCAACAATCTGAAGACGGTTTTTTATATCCGAAATTTTCTTTTCTCTGATTGTTACAGCGCCGTCGTTATGAATAGATTTATCCGAATCACGGGTGAGCATTGTTTTAATTCCCATTGAATTCAGAATATCATTTAACTTTAAGGCTATTTTAAGGTTAATTTCTTTTTCAAGGGTGCCGTCTGATGCTTGTGTGCCGCCGTCTATTCCACCGTGACCTGCATCAATAATTACAACTATATCTTCTTTTACAGAAACCGAAGCATCAATTACAGACTCACTAAGAATTAAATGCGCACTTACACCAAGAACACAAATTATAAACGCAAGAGACGACGCAAGGATAACTTTTGCTTTTAAATGAATCGATGCAACTATTTTCACAAAACCAACTCCACATATTTTTAATTAATAATATGCAGAATTGTTCCTTTAAAATTACATTATTTTATGTTATTAAGCCTTCTGTAATCAATATAATCCTGTAAAATTACAACCGCGGCAACCTGGTCAACAACTGCTTTTCTCTTTTTGCCTCTTGTATTGGTAACGTTCAAAGCGTTATGTGCAGTAACTGTAGTAAGTCTTTCATCTCTCATTACAGTTTCAATCCCTGTTGCCAGAGAAAGCTCGTTAGCGAATTCAGTGCATTTCTGAGCTCTCTCGCCTTCGCTCGAGTCCATATTTTTGGGAAGTCCGACAACAATCATTTCAGCTTTATGTTTTTCTGCAAGAGATTTAATTTCATCAATAAGTATTTCTTTTTTTCTTTGCGTAATAACGCATACAGGAGACGCAAGCATCTCAAATTTATCGCATACAGCTATGCCTGTTCTGACGTCGCCGTAATCTACTGACATAATAATCATATCTTCACCTTTTAAAATTGCGGAGCTTGTATTGGTAAACAAACTCCGCAATCTGCAGTTATAATCACGGCACAAAACCGTTAATTATGTCGCTAATCTCGTTACCGACATTGTTTATTATTCCGTCAACTGTACTGTTGCCTGTTATACAAGTAGTGCAGGTACTTGGCAGGTTGCTTATTTTGTACCAACCGACACCCGTTGAGGCACAGTTCGCGCCGGCAATCAGTCCTGTCTTACGGCAATAATTTTTCTGAACCGTTCCGGTGCTCTTTGGAAATTCCTTATCATCCAAGCCCTTGTGAATCTTATCAAATACAGTAAAGAAAATTTCACCACCGGGGTTAATGTTAACATCAAGAGTTTCAGGAATATCAAATCCAACCCATACAGCTGCAACATAGTACGGAGTACCGGCACAGAACCAACGGTTTGTGTTATTGGTGGTTGTACCTGTTTTAGCCATAATCTGGAATTTTCTTACGTTGGGGGCCGAACCGTAATGACTGGTATTAACCGTCTGAAGGAGCTCGCACATTATATCAGCCGTATCCTCTGAAATGGCTCTTTCGCCTTTGGGCTGTTCATTGCTGAGAATAATTTCATCGCCCTTGCTGTTTGTTACTTTATAATAAGAATACGGATGATAATACATACCGCCGTTGCCGAATGTGGCATAAGCTGCAGCCATTTCAACTGTTGTTGAGCCGTTAAATAAAGCTCCTGTAGCAAGCGGTGCAAGCTGAACGTCTTCTTTAGAGTCAAGCTGAGTTAAATGGAAATTCTTGCTGAGGAAATCATACGATACCTGAGGCGATAACAACTGACTGATTATTCTGGCCGGTACAGTATTATGTGATTCCTGAATCGCATACTGAACAGTTACGTTACCGCCTGTACCGTAAGTCTGGTCAACGTTATGGGGCCAGAGTTTTCCGGAAGGCAGTGTAATTGCATAGTCTTTAATCATACTTGAGAAATTAAGGTAATTAAGCTCAATTGCCGGTGCATAAGTTGAAATAGGCTTTATTGTTGAACCGGGCTGACGGAAAGAGTTTGCAGCGCGGTTAAAGCCTCTGTTTTCAAGCTTTTCACCTGCCTGTCCGACAATAGCAACAACTCTGCCTTCATAGTCCATTATTGTCATTGCAGACTGTACAAGAACAGGATCGCCGTTTTCATCAACTTCATCGTCACTTTCAAGGTCAGGGAAATTCTTACGGTTTACATATACATCCTCAAGTGCATTCTGTACGTCAAGATCGACGGCAGCATATATTTTAAGTCCGCCGTAATAAATCTCGTCTGTTGCCTGCTGCTTTGAATAACCTTTTTCAACCATAAGGTCATCTCGAACGCACTGAATGACATAGTCAACGTAGAAACTGTTGATTACCTCTTTTTCTGTATCCTGAACTTCAGTTTCATTATCGGATACATATTTATCACTGTTTGTAAAAATAAGCTCGTAATCGCAAGCTTCCTCGTATTCGTTCTTGTTCAAATAGCCTTCATCATACATTTTTTTAAGGCATTCAAGCTGTCTTTTACGGTTATTTTCAGGGTTTAACAGAGGATTATACTTTGTAGGAGCCTGTGTAATTGAAGCAATAACTGCACATTCTGCAGCGTTGAGCTCCGAAACATCTTTGCCGAAATATTTCTCACTTGCAGTTTTAACACCGTAACATCCGCTTCCGAGGTAAAGAGTGTTCAGATAGGCTTCAATAATAGTTTCTTTTCTATAATGTTTTTCCAGATTCAGAGCAGTCAGAATTTCATTGAACTTTCTGACAATAGTTACGTCGTTTTCCTTTGTGTAGTTCTTTATCAACTGCTGTGTGATGGTTGAGCCGCCCTGACCGAAATTGGAAGGCTTAACAATAACACCGATTGTTCTCTGCCAGTCAACACCGCTGTGCTCATTAAATCGCTTATCTTCAAGCGCAACGAACGCCTTTGACATATAAGGCGACATATCATCAAGGTCTACCCATACTCTGTTTTCTTCGCCATGAAGTTTTGCAAGTTCAACAAGATTCATATCCTTATCATAAGCGTATATGAATGAAGTCTGGTTCTGATTAGCTTTATACTCTTCAAGATCAATAATAAGATCTCCGTTTACGGTATAGATTGCATTTGCAAGAACGTAAGTTCCCATAACACAAACTGTCAAAAAACAAACTGTAAGAAATGCTAAAAAAATTGCTAACGGAGTATTGTCTCTGATTCTCTTTAAATTATTCGCTTTGCTTTTTGTCTTTTTGGATGATTTGTTACCGCTCGGTTTATTCAAACAGCTCAACCTCCTTTTTATATAGTTAATTATTTCTTATAAAATCTTTAACGGAATTCAGCTCAATTCTGATAGAATCAAGACTTTCTTTGATTGCTGAATTAACTTCATTTTTGCTTTCTTTGAAAGCTTCATCGGAAGCCTTTATATCAAATTCATCTGGATTTCCATCTGCAGAACAGTTATTGTTTCTCAACTGCTTAACAAGCATCAGCAATTCATTGCGAAGTTGTCTGTTCTCCGTTTCCAAAAACTCAATTCTGTTTTCTGATATTTTGTTAGTGCTTTCAAGAGCGTTGATTTTCTCGATCAACTGACCTATATAAAAATCTGTCTGATCTGTGTTATAGCCCTCAAAACAAATTTCAAGATTTGGAGGATTCATAAAATCACCTATATATAATTATTTGATTTTTTTGCCGTATTTAATCTGATTGTTGAGAAATGCAAATAAAATTATCAACAACCAAACAGGAAGGAAACCGAGAAGCAATAATACTGTAACAATTACAATCGGCAGCCCTTTTTTGCTATCCTTTACCGTAATAACCTTATCGGAAACAGGTATATCTTTACCCGTCTCCCCTGCTTTCGCGTAAGGATAAATATCAAGCACTGCGTTATACGAATCTACGTCGGATTTATAAAGTAACGATTCAACAAGACTCGCTGCATCGGGTGCAACTTTAAGAATCTTTTTTAAATCGATATGAAGAACTCTTAAAATACTGTCAATTATCTTAAGTAAACCGATTGTGATTTTATATGTAGGAGTGTGAGGCGGATATTTGCTTTCGCCGCCGAAAAGATTGAGAACAAGTTCAGTAATTACGTCAACAACTTTTCTGTTTTTGATATCAGAATATTCTTCTGGTCTGAGACCCGTTTCTTTTTTACTCCATTTTGCAACAGTTCCGACTTTCAGAGAATTGAGAAGCTTAAATACAGGTTTAATGATCCAGCCGAATTTATAGATTACCTTCGGTTTGATACTGATTGCGGTTACCATATCGGCAAGCCTGTCAATATCTTCTCCCGCAGTTTTGATCATACCCTTAATTGTGCCGATTAACTGGTTTTCGAAAACTGCTTTAATATCTCTGCCCGATTCTTTGAACGATTCGGGAGTAGGAACAAACTCTGTTTTAACATCAACAATATTATTTTCAGGATCAAAATTTACTTTTCTGTACGCACCCGGATGTCCTACGGGACTTGAGGTGCAAATATCATAGATAACGTTCTTTCTTTCACTCTGATCAAATGAAATATCGTGGATATGAGTGTGGCCCGTAAAAATAAACTGTATGCCGATATCCGCAAGCTGATAAAGACGTTTATCGTAATCACCGAGCATATCGCCTTTACCTATTAATTCATAAATCGGCGAAGGTGCAATAAGCGGATGATGAGTCATAGCAATGATGAACTGATTGTTGTCTCTGGCATCTTTTGCCTGCTGACAAATCCATTCAAAGCATTCATCAGAAAAACCGCTTTTTCCGCTTAAGTTTCTGTCGTCATTCAAAGCGAAAAGACGGTAACCGTCACAAAGCTGAACTATATAAGACATACTGTCGCGGTGCACTGAAATTGCTTCATCGGGACCAAATGAACGGTACATATCGAAAAGCATATCGCGTGAAGCGGTAGGAGTTGTAATTTTATTATCACCGTCGTATGCGTCTGTTACACCGCCGTCACGGAAATCGTGAGTCGCAGTAATAACGTAAACTCTTTTGCCGTTTGCCTTGAGTTCATTGAACATTTCAATGATTTCTTCGTGAGCAGTCAATTCACCGTTATTAGTAATATCACCGCTCACAAGAACAATATCATTGCTTTTATCTTCAGAAATTTTTTTAAAAGCAGCCCTTAAAACATCTCCGCTTTCTGAAAGAAGCTTCTGACTTTTTGCATTGGCAATATCATACGCTTTACCGCTTGTTCCGCTTTTAACAGAATAGTGGTGAGTATCAGAGAGAACGGTTATTGTTAAAGGCTTAATCATTATTTTTCATTCCTTTTTGCAATTTCATTAAGATTTTTGAAGCTGATTGCCATTGATTCTCTGGGATCTATTTCACAAATATCCTGTTCGATTACAATATACTTAACACCTGTTTTCTTACAGGAATTATACATTGCATCAAGATTGAGATTTCCTGTACCGATTTCAGTAAAAGTCGGTGTGAAATTTTTGATGGTGTAATCTTTAAAGTGACAGACTTTCATTCTGCCTGCAATCTTTTCGATATATTCACAAGGGTTAACACCGCCGTGCTGGAACCAATAAGTGTCACCGATAAAACCAAATTCTTCGGGTTTGGTATCTTCAATCAGAACGTCCATTATTCTGCGTCCGTTTTCTAGTTTTGCAAATTCAAAAGAATGGTTATGGTAGGCAAACTGCAGCCCGTTATCATGCATACGCTTACCGATTTCAGATGTGATTTTAATAAACTCATTGATACTGTCTGCATCTTTTCTGAATTCATCAGGCATTGCTCCGATACCGAGAGTATCACAGCCAAGCATTTTATGCTCTTTCATAACCGTATCAAGGTCAGTTCTCATTCTGTCAAAAGAAGTGTGAGTAACACAAACGTCCATATTATACTTTTCACAAAGATAAGCTACCTTTTCAGCAGGAATTGGTCCAATGCCTGAAATCTGTATAACGTTGATACCGATATCATTAAGATATTTAAACGTCGCTTCGCAATCTTCGTAATTCTGTATATAATCTCTGAGCGTATAAAGCTGCGCACCAAGTTTGATTGTGCTCATAAATAACACTTCCCTTTTTATATTTATTACATTATATAACTTTAAATTTAATTATGCAAGATTTAATTAAAAACTTAATAAAATAACATCATTTAATTCAAAAATTATCCATATATTTAAATGATTGGAGTGGTGTTATGATAAATTTAATGTTAAATCTTATTTCAAAAGGACTGCTATTCTTTGCCCTGCACATTAAAAGCAACGGTTCATTTCCTCCGGCACTAAGCTCAAAAGAGGAAAAGAAATATCTTCAGGCATATAAAAACGGTGATTTAAAGGCTAAAAATATTTTGATAGAGCATAACTTAAGGTTAATTGCTCATATTGTTAAAAAATATCATTCAAACTGTGATGAACAGGAAGATTTAATTTCAATAGGCACTATAGGTCTTATTAAAGCAGTCAACACTTTTGACCCCGATAAAGGAATAAAGCTGGTAACGTACGCTTCTAAATGCATAGAAAACGAAATACTGATGTATTTCCGCAGTAAAAAAAGAACGTCGCTTGAAGTATCTATAAGCGAGCCTATCGATACTGACAGCGACGGAAATCCGTTAACCTTAATTGACATAATCAGCGAAGAAGAAAACATTGCCGATGAAATTGACTTAAAAATCAAATCAGGTAAGCTTTATGAATTTGTTGAAGAAATCGAAGATGAACGCGAGAAAAATATAATAATTATGCGCTACGGTCTGTATTTAACACAGCCGATGACTCAAAAACAGGTTGCCAAAAAGCTTGGGATATCTCGGTCATACGTCAGCCGTATTGAAAAGAAGGTTATTGAACAATTAAGAAAAAGATTTGAAGCAAAAAAATAAGAGCTGCGTTTGCAGCTCTCAGAATCTTTAATTATTTAAGAAAAAGGAAAACAAGGTTTGCACCGAGTGAAAGAACAAAGAATACACCTGCAAGAATCTTTGTGATCTTTACAAGTTTCTGTTCAATTGTCTTACCTTTATTCTTGCCGAGGAATGTTTCAGCACCGCCGGCAATTGCGCCTGAAAGACCTGCTGAGCGACCTTCCTGGAAAAGAACGATTGCAATAAGAAGAATTGATGTAATAATAAGGACAATGCCTAAAATAATTTCGTATGCAGCCATTAAACTGACCTCCAAATATATTTAATACTCAAGCATATTAACACATTTATTAAATAAATGCAAGATGTTTTTCAAATATTTTTCCAAATAATACATTGAATTCAGAAAAAATATATGGATAAGATACTAAAGCAGAGAAAATCGCGTATGCGTTTGCCGATTCTCTCTCTGCTTTATGCCGTTCAGGTCAGATTAAATTCCGACCTGAGCGGTTTTGTTTATTCAAAAGTAATCTGTTCAGCTTCATCGTCAGAGCTCAGCAAAGCACCCGCTGCGGGTAGATTCTTTGCCTTATATCTGTAAGGCTTGGCAAATTCGCCCTCACGGTAATCTCTTGCAGTCATCAGTCTCTGACCTTTTTTAAGAGTAAGAACACCAACGCCGATTGTATCTTTAGTTGTCTTAGGAGTAATTACTGCAGTGTTTATGAGCAAATGTCTGCCTGCACTCGAAATAACAACAAGATCTTTATCGTTCTCAATATGAAGAATAGCAGAAAGCGGTGATTTATCAGAATAAGCTTTAATGAGTTTCTTGCGTTTTGTAACTGTCTGATAAGCGTTAAGATCAACCTTTGCCACCTTACCGTTTTCGAAGAAGAACATCATATAACCCTTGTAGTCTGACGTCACAACCATATAAACAGGTAACTCGCCTTCATCCATCTCAAGCTTTGCGGCAACAAAGTCACCGAGCACACTGGCTTTTGAGTCTTCAAAAGCGGCGGCTGTTGTTTTATAAACCTGATGCTTGTTTGTAAAGAAAAGAAGTTCTTTTGCGTTTGTTGTTTCAAAAGTCTGAATAATTTCATCGCCGTCTTTGAGCTTATTTGCACCGCTCATTCTGAGCGAAAGAGGTGTGATCTTTTTGAAATAACCTTCTTTAGTAAAGAAAAGATGAACAGGATAATCGGGAATTTCTTCTTCAACCACGGTTTCTTCCATCTCAGAAGCGTAGATTATCTCGGTCTTTCTGGGTTTTGCATATTTCTTGATTACTTCCTTAAGCTCAAAAATGATAATCTGTTTGATACGCTTGGGTGTTGCAAGAATATCTTCAAGGTCTTTGATAGCAGTTTCAAGCTTTTCAATATCCTGAAGACGTTTGATAATATACTCTCTGTTAAGATGGCGGAGTTTGATTTCAGCAACGTATTCAGCCTGAATCTTATCAATTTTAAATCCAATCATAAGATTGGGAACAACCTCAGCCTCTTCTTCAGTATTTCTGATGATTTTGATTGCCTTATCAATATCAAGAAGTATCTTTTCAAGACCTTTGAGAAGATGGAGCCTGTCCTTTGCTCTCTTTAAATCAAAAGCAGTTCTTCTTCTGACGCAGTCGCTTCTGAAATCGATCCATTCATTAAGAAGCTCTTTAACTCCGAGAACCCTCGGCGAACCTTTGATAAGCACGTTAAAGTTACACGAGAACGTATCCTGAAGAGGTGTTGAAGCATAGAGCTTCTTCATAAGTTTTTCAGGATCAGTTCCTTTCTTGATATCGATTGTAATCTTAAGACCGCTAAGATCGGTTTCATCGCGGATATCGTTAATCTCTTTGATTGAACCTGTTTTTACTTTTTCAATAATCTTATCAATAATTGCTTCAGAGGTTGCGGTAGGCGGAATTTCGGTAATATCAATACAGTTATTTGATTTATCGTAACTGTATCTAGCTCTTACCTTGAAGCCTCCCCTGCCCGTTCTGTAGATTTCTTCCATATTCTCGCGGTTATAAACCAGCAAACCGCCGCCCGAAAAATCAGGTGCAAGAAGAGTATCGGCAACTTCGTGTTTGGGATTTTTAAGAAGTTCAATTGCAGTTTTGCAAACTTCTTCAAGGTTGAAAGAACATATTGAGCTTGCCATACCCGCGGCGATACCGGTATTTGCGTTAACAAGAATACTGGGATAAGTTACAGGCAACAACGCGGGCTCTTTCATTGTGTTATCGAAGTTATCTACCATATCAACGGTATCTTTATCGATATCGGCAAAAAGCTCTGAACAAATCTTTTCAAGTTTAGCTTCAGTATAACGCGAAGCCGCCCACATCATATCTCTTGAAAATGCTTTACCGAAGTTGCCCTTTGAATCAACGTAAGGATGAAGAAGAGCTTCATAACCCTTTGAGAGACGGACCATTGTATCGTAAATTGCAGCATCGCCGTGAGGATTAAGCTGCATTACCTGACCGACAATCTTTGCCGACTTTGCTCTTGCACCCGTAAGCAGACCCATCTTATACATCATATAAAGAATCTTGCGGTGCGAAGGCTTAAAGCCGTCAATTTCGGGGATAGCACGGCTCATAATAACGCTCATAGCGTAGGGCATAAAGTTAAGCTCGAGAGTATCAACAATTTCCTGATTTACAACTTCACCCGCTCCGAGAATATGCGTTTTATCATCAAGCTTTCTGAGCGAAGCGGTTATATCTTTTTTACTTTTTTTAGCCATAATATTACTCCGTTTCCTCAGATTTAAGAAATATCGGTAAGGTCAATATAAAGATGACCGTTTTCCGTGATGTAGTCTTTTCTGCCCGCAAGGTTATCGCCGAGAAGCAAGTCAAACTTTTCTGCAGTTGCTTCTGCCTGAGAAGGGTCAACCTGAATAAGTCTTCTGGTTGCAGGATTCATTGTTGTAAGAGACATCATATCGGGATCGTTTTCACCAAGTCCCTTTGAACGCTGAATTGTATATTTTTTATTGCCGATTTCAGCAAGCACGTCTGACTTTTCTTTTTCAGTATAAGCAAACCAGGTTTCATCACCGCAAGTGATTTCATAAAGCGGTGATTCGGCAATAAACACCTTGCCCTCGTGAATAAGAGTAGGCATTAGTCTGTATATCATTGTAAGAATAAGAGTTCGGATATGGAAGCCGTCAACGTCAGCATCGGTACAGATGATGATCTTACTCCAGCGAAGCAAATCAATGTTAAATGAAATCATATCTTTGCCCGATTTATGCTTTGACGGTACTTCAACACCGCAACCGATTACTTTAATAAGGTCGGTGATGATATCACTCTTGAATATTCTGTCATATTCAGATTTAAGGCAGTTAAGAATTTTACCTCTTACAGGAATGATAGCCTGGAATTCAGAGTTTCTGGACTGTTTACAGGCACCAAGAGCCGAGTCACCCTCAACGATGAAAAGCTCTCTGATTTCGGGATCTTTGCTTCGGCAATCAACAAATTTCTGAATTCTGTTTGTAAGGTTGCTGACGTTCTGAATCAGCGATTCTTTCATGCCGAGCCTTGTTTTTTCAGCCTTGACACGGCTTCTCATATTAATGAGAACCTGATCGGCAATTTTATCGGCTTCAAGCGGATTTTCGATAAAATAAATTTCAAGCTGGTGCTTGATAAATTCAGTCATCGCATCCTGTATAAACTTATTTGTGATCGCCTTCTTTGTCTGGTTGGCATAAGACGTCTGTGTTGAGAAAGAGGAAATTACAAGCACAAGGCAATCTTCGATATCCTGGAAAGTGATTTTGCTGTCACTCTTCTGATATTTACCGCTCTGTTTGAGATATGAATCTATCTGCGAAACAAAACCGAGACGTGTTGCCTTATCGGGTGAGCCACCGTTTTCAAGGTAGCTGGAATTGTGGTAAAACTCCTTCATCTGGATTTTATTTGAGAAAGTAACGGAAATATTGATTTTGAGTTTATAATCGTCAAGGTCTTCTCTGTCTCGGCCGACACGTTCACCGTACCAGGTCTGAACGCTTGTAAGACCGTTCTCGCCAACGTATTCCTTATCGTAGTCTTCAATACCGTTTTCATAAAGATATTCAAAAGTTTCAAAGCCTTTGCCGACCTGATTTTTAAGAATAAACTTTACGCCTGCGTTAACAACGGCCTGTTTCTTAAGAATATCCTGGAAATACTCGATAGGTACGTCTATATCTGTAAATACTTCAAGGTCAGGCTTCCATTTGATTCTGGAGCCTGTATCACGCTTGGAGTATTCCTCTTTTACCATCTTGCCCTTGGGCTCGCCTTTTTCAAAATTGAGAAGATACTTATAACCGCCTGTGTGGATTTCAGCCTCCATATATTCGGAAGCATACTGTGTTGCGCAAAGGCCGAGACCGTTAAGACCGAGAGAATATTCGTAACTGCCGTTGCTGTTGGTGTTATATTTACCGCCAGCATACATTTCGCAGAAAACAAGCTCCCAGTTATATCTTCCTTCTTTATTGTTATAGTCAACGGGAATACCGCGACCGAAGTCCTGAACTTCTACGGAATTATCAGCAAACCTTGTAACAACAATCTTATCGCCGTAGCCTTCTCTTGCTTCGTCAATTGAGTTGGAAATGATTTCAAAAATTGAATGCTCACAGCCGTCAATACCGTTTGAGCCGAAGATAACGGCAGGTCTTTTTCTGACTCTGTCGGCACCTTTTAACGCGGTGATACTTTCGTTATTATACTCGGGTTTTTTAGCCACTTGGTTAATCCTCCCTGAAATGCAAATTTTACCGATATCATTATACCACATATTGAATCAAAGTCAAGTAAACGCACAAGTTATTGATAATAATTAAATGCTGAAAAAACAAAAAAGTCGGAATAAATCCGACTTTTATGCAAATATTGTTTTCTTTTTGCCGTTTTTATTAACAGGGTGTTCCTTGACTCTGATAACGTAATCAAAATTGATTACCTCATCACCGTCTTTGGTTTTAACAACAATCCAGTTATCTTTGATTTCAGTTACGGTTCCTTCAATAGCTGAATAGTTACCTGTTGAAACGTAAACAACACAGTCTTTTCCTATGTATCGGTTTAAAACGTCGCTCAATTTAACAATACCTCTTTTCTTGCGGTTTCTGAGAATACGAACAAGTTTGTCTGTTTTTCTTCGGTTGAGAAAAATTATAACAAACAGAATTATAATCGGAAAGAACGAAGAATAAATTGCGGGACTCAAAGGATAACACCGCCTTTACGTTCCATACGCAAGTATGAACCCGCGGGAACTTCAACGGGACAGTCAAAGCTGAGTTTCATCATCGGATGCGGTGCATTTTCGATTAATTCTCCAGCTTCGTTTTTAAGATTTGTAACTTTAATTCTGACAGGCTCAATACCTTTTGTCATAACTTCAAGTTCATCACCCTCAAAGAATCTGTTTCTCTGTGAAGCATAGAGCACACCGTCCCGCCATTCTTCAGCGATTGCGGCCACGTCCCATTCTCTTACGTATCCGCCGTCATAAAAAATCTGGGCATCATCCATAGGAGTTGAAAAATAGAAGCCTGTGCAATACTGACGGTTGCTTGCTTTTCTGACCTCGTCAAGAATCCACTGTTCAGGTTTATAAAGCGGATCAAAATCAGACTTAATATAGCCATCTACAGCACTTCTGTATGCGTTAACAGCGTTTGCAGTATAGTAAGCGGACTTGGCTCTGCCTTCAATTTTAAAACTGTTTATACCCGCCTGAGCAAGAGCGGCAACGTGTTCAACCATACACATATCGCGTGAATTCATAATATACGTGCCCGTATTATCCTGTTCAATGGGGAAATATTCATTCGGGCGCTTTTCTTCAACAAGAGAATATCTCCAGCGGCAAGGTTGAGCACAGTCTCCCCTGTTTGAATCTCTGCCTGTCATATAATTTGACAGAAGACATCTGCCCGAGAAAGAAACACACATCGCGCCGTGAACAAAGCATTCAATTTCAAGTTCATCAGGAACTTTTGCTCTGATTTCCGCTATCTCTTCAAGCGAAAGCTCGCGGGCAGTAACAATTCGTTTTGCACCCATATTATAGAATGCGGAAGCTGAAGCGTAGTTGGTAATACCCGCCTGAGTTGAAATATGTATTTCCATATCAGGAAGTTGCTTTTTGATTGTTTCAAGAACTCCGATATCGGTCACAATCAAAGCATCTACTCCGCTTTCAGCGGCATAATCAAGAAAAGACGGCAACAAAGCAAGCTCGTTGTTTCTGGGAACAGTATTGCACGTTAAATAAACCTTTACACCTCTTGCGTGTGCATAATCGCAGGCTTCCTTGAGTGATTCGCCGCCGAAGCTTGCGGCTGCCGTACGCATACCGAAGCAATCGGAGCCGAGATATACTGCGTCGGCCCCGTATTCAATTGCTGTTATAAGTCTTTCTTTATCACCTGCAGGTGCAAGAATTTCAGGTATAATAGGTTTCTTCATATAATCTCCTAATTAGCTTTGTGCATTAACTCTGTCAACTTCGTTACCGTTTGCAATATGCTCGGAATCATTTCTCGCCATATAGATTTTACCGTATTTATCGTGACGGAAGAAATAGTAATTATCGTAAGCTTCGCTGGGATAAAGCGCAGCATTGATTGCATCCAGACCGGGATTACAAATAGGTCCGGGAGGTAATCCTTCACTGAAATAAGTGTTGTAGTTACGTTCGTAAATATAATAATCCGTGTCAGACATTCCTGAAAGAGGACCGACGTAATATTCAATATAATGACCCGTTGAGTCACATTCAAGATTAGGATAAGTTGCTCTCTGATCAAGTCTGTTATGAAGAACAGCCGAAATCATACTCATCTGTTCTTTATTTGCGGCTTCACGCTGAATAATTGAAGCAAGAATGAGAACTTCATCTCTGGTTAAGCCAAGCGCCCTTGCACGCTCATCCATTTCTTCAGTCCAGATATTCTCAGAACCGGTAAGGAATTTTCTGATAACAGTATTAGCGTCACTGTCTTCATAAAATTCATAGGTATCAGGGAAGATATAACCTTCAAGCGCAAACGTTCTGTTGCTGTTTTCAGGTATACCGCTTATGAAATTATAGTCAAAATCAGCACTTGAGATAGCAGTAAGGAGTTCTTCACGGTCACATACGTCAAACTCATCAAGCTTATCAACAATCTGATAGATTGTCCAGCCTTCAGGGAAAACAAGCGTTACCGTATCATTTTCTTTGACTATGCCTCTGATTGTGAGAAGACAACCCTCGAGACCCATATCCTTATCTACATAATGAGGACCACTTTTATAGACAGGCTCACCGGGTTTAACTTCTTTATTAAGATTTTTGAACCAAGTGATTGCCCGATAATATATCTTGCAAAAAAGTTCCTGTTTTACTACTCCGTTATCAGCAAGAATTTCAATAACGTCATCGGTTGTAGCATTCTTTGGAATGTTGACAGTAACGGTTTCGGAATCTCTGCCTAATGCAAGAACGTCATTAATACACGAAATACCTACCGCTGACAGAGCGCATGTAAATATTATGATTACAGCAGCCATAACAGCAACAAAATTCTTTCGGAAACTTACAATTCTGTTGTTGTTTTTACTCTTCTGTGTCTTGTCAACAGTTTTTTTATTCTCAGAACTTTCTAAATCAGTTGCTTGCTGATTATGGTGGTTGTTTCGGCGGCTTGCTTCACGGTTACCGAAATAAATCTCACCCTTATATTCAGGTTGATCGGCATCGTAATCCTGAGGTGCGTTATAATCATTATCGTTAATACTGACTTCAAATCGTTTTTTCGGACGTTTTGGTATTGCCGATTCATCTATCTCAGCGGGTGCGTTATAGTCATTATCGCTGATATGAACTTCAAACTTCTTTTGGGAAGACTTAGCAGGGATAATCGGATCACCATTGTTTTCTTTTTCCGTATTAACCGCCTCCGATTTTGTAACAGATGTGTCATAAACATTTTTTTCCGTAATAATTAACGGAATTTTCACATCAAAATTATTTACAGGAATCTCTTCAGTTATACAGTCTTCATAGCACAAACCTATTGCATTAAGTTTATACTGACTCAAATACTTATCGTAATAACCTCCGCCGTATCCGAGACGGTTGCCTTTTTTATCGAAAGCAAGCGCCGGCACAATGCAAAGTGTCTTTTCAGTAGGCTTAACAGGAATCTTACCGATGGGGTCAACAGTAGGAATTCCACCCTTGCCGAGTATAATTTCAGAGGGCGATGAAATCTCAAAGAAATACATTTGCTTATTCTGACAAAAAGGCACAGCGACTTTCTTGCCTGTCTTAAGCATATAAACAATCAGTCTTCTTGTATCAACTTCATCACCGAAAGAAACGTATGTAAGCACAACGTCGGCATTTAAATACTTATCGTTCAAAACAAGAGTTCTGGTAATGGCAATGTCGGCAGCGTTTCTGTCTGCAATATGTTTTCTTCTTGCTTTATATTCATTTCTCAATAAATCTTTATTCATGAGCATTGAAGTGTACCTCTGAGCTTTTCAGCAGTTTCAAAATCCTTAAAATATTCAACAATTGTGAGTCCGAAATTTATTGCACTGCCCATTCCTTTGGCGGTAATAATATTTCCGTCGGTGCAAATAAAATCTTCTGAAATTTTTGCACCGATCAAATCCTCCTCAAAGCCGGGAAAACAAACGGCATTCTTACCTTTGAGCAAGCCTTTCTGACCAAGAATAAGCGGTGCTGCACAAATAGCTGCAAGGAGCTTATTATTTTCAACACAATAATCAATAGCGTCGTTAACAACACTGCTACTCTGAAGATTTAGTGTACCGGGCATGCCTCCGGGAAGAATGATTCCGTCCGCATCAGTATAGTCAACTTCAGTATCAGGCATATCACAAATAACAGTGATACCGTGTGAGCCGGTAATTTCTTTAGCACCGATACCGACGCTTCTGATTTCAATATTTGCTCTTCTTATTACGTCAAGGGTTGCAATTGCTTCAACTTCCTCGAAACCTTCAGCAAAAAACATATAAACCACGTTTACCACCTCTTAATCCAAAGTTAATCCTAAATAAGCATTTTTAGCGTATTCTAATTTTTCTGCAGCATTTTTATTTATCGGCAACGCCATACCGTTATCAGTAATTTCGCTTTCTAAACAGTCTGTAGTAAAATCAACCGGAACAGTGACTTTTGCATATTCTGTTTCAAAAAGCAATTCAGAAAGCGGTTGTAAAGTAGTTTCCTTTACAACTGTTTCGCCATTATTTACACTGTAAAGGTAATAGCCATTACACGATTTTTGGAAATTCCCACCGTAAAACTCATTTTGTTTTATAGCGTATTCAATAGCGTTTTTATCCCAATCAAATCTGTCAAACGGTGCAAAAAAATCTTTGCGGGACTTTTCAAAATTCAATTCGTTATCAGCACTTATATCTATTAAATGCTGATTAATATTCTTGATTTTTACGGTTTTCTTGCGAAATACTGTTTTGAATCCGTGCTTAGAATAATAACCGTATAAGCTGTCTTCGGCAGGCAAAAGGCAAATATAATCCTTTCCCCTGCTTGCGGCGGTATCTTCAGCAAACTTAAGCATATTACCCATAATACCTCTGCCCCTGTAATTTTCATCAGTTGCTGCCGCATACAGATAATACGAAGGATGTGCTTCACCTGAAATCACAAAATTTCCCTCAAGCAAATAAAACATTGAAGCTATTTTACCGTTATCATCATAAACAACCGTATTTTCAGGTTTAAAATGATAATCAAAAAAGAGGTTTATTGCTTCGAGCTCATCACCGAAAACCTCACGCCACAGGTGAATCAATTCATCCTTATCTTCGTTAACAGAAAATCTGATCATATTTATTTTAAGCTCTCCATAACAGCGTTCAGCACAGCTTCTGAGATTGTTTCAACAGGCAAAGGCTCACCGTTTTCTGAACAAACAATTCGTTTCCAACCAAGCTTTGTGCAGGCGTAATCGGCCGCCTGACGGCAATTGTTAAGATATTCAACGTCTTTTTCGTGAATATCCTTTTTGCTTTCATCACCTTTATATCTGCCGCTCATAAGCTTCTGCGAAACTTCGATAGGCATATCAAGATAAATAACGGCATCGGGCTTCGGAATACCGAGCTTGCAATACTCAAAATCCTCGAGCCATTCGAGATATGAATCCCACTCTGCTCTGTCTGTTTTTGTTAACTGATGATAGGCGTTTGAGGTTGTATATCTGTCTGCAAGAAAAACCTCGCCCGAGAGATATTTTTCTTTCCAATAACAGTTATAGCTGACGTATCTGTCCACCGCAAAAAACGATGAAGCCGCATAAGCGTTAACGTCAGACGGTTTATTTCCGAATCTTCCCGCAAGATACATCTTTACAAGCTCACAGGCGGGGTCGTCATAATTCGGAAGCTTAATGCAGTTAACATTTATACCTTTTTCGGCAAGCCTGGCCTTAAGTAATTCTTCCTGTGTTGACTTTCCGCTTCCGTCAAGCCCTTCAATTACTATAAGTTTACCCATTGTTATGCCTCCAGTTTAAATGTTAAATATTTCATAGATATTAACAGTATATCAAATATCTATATATATTTCAAGAGTGTTTATCCGCTTTGTAAAGCCTTAATGAGTTTGTTACAACGGTAACCGAGCTTAATGACATTGCGGCTGCCGCAAACATCGGGCTGAGCAATGGACCGCCCAAAGCAAACAGTAACCCCGCGGCAACTGGAATGCAAATTACGTTATAAGCAAATGCCCAGAAAAGGTTTTGTTTGATTATTTTCATTGTTCTTCTGCCAATTCTGACTGCAGAAAGTACACCCGAAACGTCACCGCCAATTAAAACTATATCGGCAGACTCAATGGCTATATCCGTTCCGGAACCGATTGCCATGCCAACGTCAGCTGCAGTAAGCGAGGGTGCATCGTTAATACCGTCGCCAACCATAATCACTTTCTTGCCTTCACGCTGAAGTTTTTCGATTATCTCAAGCTTGTTTTCAGGCATAAGCTCGGCGTAGACATCATCTATTCCTACGGAAGAAGCAATCTCACAAGCCGCTTTTTCGTTATCACCCGTGAGCATTACGGTCTGAATGTCAAGCTTTTTAAGGTTTGTAATTATTTCAGCACAATTATCCTTTACGGAATCTGAAATTGCGGCACAGGCTGCAATTCTGCCGTTTACGGAAAGCATAACTGCAGTTTTACCTTTTGAGGTAGCATCATTGATAAAAACATTGCAAACGCTGAAATCAACGTTATTGGCTGTCATCAGTTTTTTGTTGCCGCAAATAATCACATCGGCATCTTTTTTGCATTTGATACCCAGACCCGTCAGGAATTCACAATCGGTTACGTCATAAATCTCTGCGTTGTTTTCATTGCAATATGAAATAATTGCTTTGGCAAGAGGATGTTCACTTTTTGATTCTGCAGAGCCGAAATACGAAAGTGCATCTGCAAAATCAATTCCGTTGAAAACAGAAAAATCCGTAACCTCAGGCTTGCCTTTGGTAACAGTACCGGTCTTATCGAAAACAACAGTATCAATATCATTGAGTCTTTGCAGGGCCTCGCCGTTTTTAATAAGAATACCCTTAGAAGCACTTCTGCCCATAGCAACGGTTAATGCAGTTGGTGTTGCGAGACCAAGGGAACACGGACAGGCAATTACTAGAACGCAAACAAAGATTTTTACAGCAAAAGCAATATCCTGACCGCTGACAAGCCACAAAACCGCCGCCAACGTTGCTACACACATCACCGTCGGAACAAAAACAGATGCTATTTTATTGGCAAGATTTGCAATCGGAGCTTTTGTTGCCTGGGCGCGGTTAACGTATTCGGCAATTTTAGCGGGCGCCGAATCATTCATTTCTGCAGTTACACTGAATAAAATATAGCCGTTAGTATTGAGCGTTCCGCCATAAACTTCTGAGTTTTCACTCTTTTCAACAGGCAGGCTCTCGCCTGTCAGCATAGATTCATCAACCGTGCAGTTACCCGAAACAATAACGCCGTCAACAGGAATTGTCATACCGGATTTAACCGCAACTATGTCCCCCGCTTTCAGACTGTCGGTTGAGACTTCTTTCTCAATGCCGTCAACTATTCTGAGCGCGGTTGCTGGTGATAAATCAATAAGCTTTTCAACGGCAGAGTTTGTTTTGCGTTTGCTTGAAGATTCAAGGAATCTGCCTATAAGAATGAACGTTATTATCATTCCCGCAGATTCAAAATAAAGCTGATGAATATGCTCTGAAGAGCCTTTTGAAATCATTATAAGCGAATAAATGCTGTAAATAAATGACGCAACCGAACCGATAGAAATCAGCGTATCCATATTCACGTTTCTGTGAATTGCAGCTTTAAATGCGTTTTTGTATATATCAAATCCGCTGAACATAACTAAAACACTTAGAAAAAGCTGAACCAAGCCGTAATTAAACGCATTGAACTCAGGGTCGATTATTCCCGGCAAAGGTGCGCCAAACATATGACCCATCGATATATAGAACAAAGGTAATGCGAAAACAATTGAAAATATAAGCATTTTTTTTGCTTTGGAGGTATCCTTTTCAGCCTTTTCGCGTTTTTCGGTTTTACTGTTATTTTCAGGTAAAGAGCCGATAAATCCCGCGTTATTAATTGCGGTGATTATATTATCAATTCCAGTTTTTGTTTCATCAAAATTAACAAGGGCGTTGCCTGCAGTGAGATTAACACTCACTTCGTCAACACCCTCTATTTTTTTAACGGCTTTTTCAACCGCTGCCGAACAAGCGGCGCAGTGCATACCGTCAACGTTAATTATAATTTTATTCATATAACCACTCCTTATGGAATGATTATATTTTAACCCTAATTTCAAAAAATTTCAATAGCCGGTTAGTCAATTCTAACCAAATATTATCGGCTGAATTTGTTTATTATTTAAAGCTGCAATAACAGAATCATAAGTTTTATTGAAATCGGCAACTATTGACCTTGGTTTGCTTTGCGGATTATCCTGTTTCAACGGCACAAAATAGATATTCTTCGTGTTAAGAAGTTTACCGATATTTGAAGCAGCACTCGACAAAGCGTCATTGGAAGAAACGGCTAAAAGAAGCGGTTTTTCGTTTCTGAGATGAGCCTTAGCCGCCAGAGTTACCGAAGTATCCACAATGCCGTTTGCAATTTTTGCTATTGTGTTACCCGTGCAAGGTTCAATTATAAGAATATCAAGCTCTTTCTTCGGTCCGATAGGTTCCGCCTGAGTTATTGTGTGAATGATTCCCTTGCCGCAAATTTCCTCAATTCTCTTTACGTGCTCTTCAGCTTTTCCGAATCTCGTATCGGTTGAATACGCGTTTTCAGACATAATCGGATAGATTTCTATCCCCTTTTCGATGAGAAATTCAATCTGACCTATTGCTTTTTCAAACGTACAATACGATCCGCAAAGTGCAAATCCTGCTTTAATGCTATTCATCGAATTCCTCCCTGATTATATTCAATACTCCTTTTGCAATTATTTCTCCGGCAGTTTTGGGTGCTACCTTTCCCGGCAAAGAAGAGCAAAGCAATGCATTGAGACCGAGCTCGTTTGCAGCCGCAAAATCCGTGCCGTACGGGGACGACGCAACGTCAATAATCAGACAGTCTGTCTTGAGATTTTTAAGCATATTTTTATCCAGAATAAGCGAGGGAACGGTGTTGACAATCATATCAAATTTATAAGCATACTTGCTGAATTCGTTAATAAAACAAGTTTCAAAACCTTTTATCTGCGCCTTTGCAATATCACCGTATTTTCTGACGCAGACAGTAACTTCCGCTCCCAGAGCTTTAAGCACATCAGCCGTAACTCCTGCGATTTTACCGTAACCGAAAACCGCACATTTGCTTGAATTGATTGTATATTCAATGTTTTCAATCATCGCTTTAAGAATGCCCTGTACCGTCGGCACGGCATTCATAACGCTTACTTCCTCGCGTTTGAAATAATCATAAATCTTTATTCCGTTGCGGGTAAACCTAGCTTCAACGGGTTTTGATACCATTCCGCCGAAAACAAAATGGTTTTCATTAAGAAGTGATATAATATCGTCAATTGTTTCCTTCATCGGGACAACGCTTGTAAGATAAACACCGTCTTTTGAAATCGGCAAAGGCAAGATAATTCCCTGAGAGCTTCTGATACTTTCGGAAAGATTATCTGCAAGATTTCTGTTTTTCTTAGGCAAGGAATAAATATCAATCTCATAACCTTGTTTTTCAAGATAATCAGCCATATATAACTGGCGGCTGTCACCGCCTATAAATGTAAATTTACTAATTTTTTTCAATAGCAGCACCTCCTTGGCATGTGCTACTAACATTTTATGAAGCCAACAAATGCTTGTCACAAATAATTTTATTAATTTGATAAAAAATACTTTATTTTTATAAAATGCTGCTATATAATATTACCATAAACCGAAAGGAAATTTTTTCTATGTACGAAATCGACAAACAACTGAAAGAAGTTAAACGAATACATTTTATCGGTATCGGCGGTTCAGGAATGTGTCCGCTTGCCGAAATTCTTCATAAAGAGGGTTATCAGTTAAGCGGCTCGGATAATAACGAAACCGATACTCTCAACCGCATCAAATCAATGGGCATTCCCGTAACAATGGGACAGAAAGCCGAAAACATAGAAGGTGCGGAAATGATAATTTACACCGCCGCACTTTTAAGCGATAACCCCGAGCTTGTTGCCGCAAAAAATTCGGGAATACCGACTTATGAAAGAAGCAAGCTTCTCGGCGCGGTTACAAGAATTTATCCCAACAGTATCTGCATAAGCGGAACACACGGCAAAACAACCGCCTGCTCAATGCTGACTCAGGTGCTTATTGAGGCAGAATTTGACCCAACTGCAGTTATCGGCGGCAAGCTTCCGCTGACCGGTACAAACGGAATGGTAGGTCACAGCGAACACATGGTTTGTGAAGCGTGTGAGTTTGTTGATACTTTCCTCGATTTATCACCCGATATTGCAGTTATTCTGAACGTTGATGAAGATCACCTTGATTATTTCAAAACGTTTGAAAACCTCAAGAAGTCATTCACAAAGTTTGCTTCAATGGCAACTAAGATGATTATTTACAACGGCGATGACGCAAACACAGTCGACGCAGTAATCCCCGCCGTTGATATTTGCAACAAGCCCGTTATAAAGTTCGGTTTAAATGACGGCAACGATTACAGAGCAGTTAACGTTGAGCTTAACAATGAATTTGCTTCGTTCGATTTAATCAGATACGGAAACAATCTCGGCAGAGTTACTCTCGGAATTCCCGGTAAACACCACGTATATAACGCTCTTGCAGTTATTGCCTCCGCAATGGAATCGGGCGTTTCGTTTGAACAGTGTGTAACAGGAATTGCTGATTTCAAGGGTGCAGGCAGACGTTTTGAAATTCTTGATAAGATTAACGGAATCACCGTTGCCGATGACTATGCTCACCATCCCAGAGAGCTTGAGGTAACTCTCAACACCGCAATGAAAATGGGCTATAACAGAGTCTGGGCGGTATTCCAGCCATTCACCTATTCAAGAACTTCAATTCTTTTTGATGAATTCGTCAGAGTGCTCAAGATTCCCGATAAGTGTATTATGACCGAGATTATGGGTTCAAGAGAAGTCAACACTTACGGAATTTACACCTCACAGCTTGCAGAAAAAATTCCCGATTCAGTATGGTTCAACACCTTTGAAGAGGTTGCTGAATACGCAGTAAACAATGCTGAAAGCGGCGATTTGATTATTACTCTCGGTTGCGGAGACATTTACAAGGCAGCAAAAATAATGATAAAGATTTTAAAGGAAAGGAACTGATAAAATGAAATATTCAATCAATAAAACCAACTTCAACGACTTTTCCGTTTATGAAATCAATAAACGCAAGGGAAGAGCCTATTCAATTCCTTATTCTTCAAAAGATGTTCTGAAAAAAACATCGTTCAAAAAAGAAAGAGTTTCATCTGATATTGTCAGAGTTCTTTCAGGCGAGTGGGATTTCAAATATTATGCTTCGAATAAAGATCTTCCCGATGAGATCGTTACTGAAAACGTAGATTTCGATAAAATTCACGTTCCCTCAACCTGGCAGAGAACAGGCTATGAGCCTCCCGTTTATCTTAACTGCCCCTACCCCTTTGACGATAAGCCGCCTTACGTTCCCAACGAACAGCCTGTAGGTATTTACAGAAAGAAATTCAGCGTTGAAAAAGATAGCAAACATTTCGTTCTTTCTTTCCTTGGCGTAATTCCTTGCATTGACCTTTATATTAACGGTCAGTTCGTAGGCTACAGCGAAGGCGCTCACAACACTGCCGAATTTGATATCACTGACTACGTTACCGACGGTGAAAACGAACTTTTTGCCGTAATTCACAAATGGTCAAACGCAACCTTCCTTGAGTGCCAGGATATGTTCAGAGAAAACGGCATTTTCAGAGACGTTCTTCTTTATGAAATGCCCGAAACATACATCAATGACGTTTATTACCGCACAAGCAAGGCAAGACACGGCTGGAACATTCTTGTTAAGACTAAGCTTGAAGGCAACACAGACGATTACACCGTTTGCATTGAGATTTATGATAAGAATAAGCTTATTGCAAAGGAAAAATGCAAAGCGGAAAACAGATTTGAAATTAATTTCAAGTCTCTTGACGTTACTGCGTGGAACGCTGAAGTGCCCACAATTTACACCGCTTACGCTACTCTTTCAAAAAACGGCGAAAAGATTATGACAATCCGTAACTATATCGGATTCAAAGAAGTCAAAATCAAGAAAGATATCTTCACTGTCAACGGCAAGAAGATTAAAATCAAGGGTGTTAACCACCACGATTCACACTTTAAAAACGGCTACGTTATGAACGTTGATGATCTTGAAAAGGACGTCAAGCTTATGAAATCACTCAACGTAAATGCCGTCAGAACTTCGCACTACCCCCCCGATCCTCAGTTTATTACTCTTTGCGATATTTACGGTCTTTACATAATTGACGAAGCTGACATCGAAACCCACGGTGCCGCTTGCGAGCCTCATAATCAGTTCAACCTTATAAGCCACGACCCCGCCTGGGCACCGAGATACCTTGACAGAGTCAAGAGAATGTATCTTCGTGACAGAAACTCCGTCGGTGTAATTATGTGGTCACTCGGCAACGAGGCTTCGGGTTATATCTGTCAGGACGTTTGCTATGAATATCTCCACGACGTTTGCCCCGAAATCCCCGTACACTACGAAGGTGTTACAAGAACCGAAAGACATTCATACGACGTTGTTTCGGAAATGTACACTTCACACGCTGACTGCGAAAAATGCGGCAAGCACACGAGAGGCAAGAAATTCACTCCCAAGCCCTTCTTCCTTTGCGAATACGCACACGCTATGGGCGTTGGCCCCGGCGGACTTGAAGAATACTGGGAAATCTTCTATAAGTACGATAACCTTATGGGCGGATGCATCTGGGAATGGAGCGACCACGCTGTATATCATCCCAACGGTAAGCTTAGATTCACCTATGGCGGCGACCACGGTGAAAAGAAGCACGACGGCAACTTCTGCGTTGACGGTCTTCTGTATCCCGACAGACGCCTTCACACAGGCGCAAAGGAAATGAAGAACGTTTACCGTCCCGTTAGAGCACACTACGAAGACGATAAGCTTGTTTTCCTTAACACAAACAGATTCAGAAACACTTCATATCTGACCGCTGTATGGGAAGTTGTTAAAAACGGCAATATTCTGATTTCAGCAGAAGAAGTTGTTCTTGATATTGAACCCGAATGCTCAATTGAAGTTCCGATTGAAATCAGAATCCCCGATGAAAAATGCGATTATCACATCAACGTTTATTATTACGAGGGAGATAACGAAATCGCCTTTGAACAAATGGCTCTTGTTGAAGAGTTCGAATTCAACTTTGAAAAATCCAAGGATGCCGTTAAATTTGCAGACGGTGACGATACTGCAAAGTTTGAATTCAACGGCGGCAGCGTAACCTTCTCAAAGGCAAATGGCACAATTGAAAGCTACGTTGCAAACGGTAAAGAATTAATCAATCCTTCCCCCGCTTATTCCAAAGGCTTCCTTCCCAACATTTACAGAGCATTGCTTGATAACGATGCAAAGCCGAGAGATAAATGGATTAACGCAGGCTACGATGATTACAAATGCAAATGCGTTGACTTTGAGGTTGAGCTTAAAAAGAATAAGGCTGAGGTTGAGGTTTCATACAGACTCAAGAGTCCCAAAACAAAACTTGCCATTGCAAAGGTTGATATTGAATATACAATCTATGCAGACGGCAGAATCAAGGTTGAAAGCGAATTCAGTCCCCTGACCAAGATTCTTGTTGCGGCAGATATGCCCAGATTCGGTCTTACACTTGAAATGCCCGAAAACTTCAAGAACGTTGAATACTTCGGTATGGGCGAATGCGAAAACCTCAGCGACCTTTATGCTCAGGCAATTATAGGTGTTTATAACACAACCGTTGAAGAAATGGACGAGCCGTACATCAAGCCTCAGGACGCTGGCAACAGATGTAAGGTAAGATATCTCACCGTTACCGATGATAACGGCGACGGTCTCAAATTCACATTTGATGAAAACTATTTCAATTTCAACGTAAGAAACTACACTCAGAAGCTTCTTCAGAATGCAAAGCATCAGGAAGACCTTCACAATGAAAAGACAACCGTTGTAAACATTGACGGCTTCACAAGAGGTACAGGCACTTCAAGCTGCGGACCTGACGTACTTGAACAGTACGTTATTAACGGAAGATCAGGACTTGAATTCAGTTTCAATATGATGCCCGCGAAATAATAACTAAAAAACCCGTTGAGCTTAAAACTCAACGGGTTTTCTGTTAATGCTTAAGCAAAAGACAACCCCCGGTACAGCCGGGGGTAAAAAAGACTTCAGTAAAGCCAAAATGGGCGAGCTCAAAGCAAGCCCAAAAAGATTG
>JAZQKN010000089.1:0-5831 GCA_045542175.1 Acutalibacteraceae bacterium
GGCTGGTTAGCGAAGCCGCCGTTTGCAGCACCGGGTACAGGCTGGTTAGCGAAGCCGCCGTTTGCAGCACCGGGTACGGGCTGGTTAACGAAACCGCCGTTTGCAGCACCGGGCACAGGCTGATTTGCAGGTTCAACTGCAGGCTGATTCAGGGTTTCTTCGTTGGGAACTTCGGATGCTGCCTCTGGATTTCCGTTCTTGATAAGCTCGTTATCTATTTAAACACTCCTTAAATTTGAATTGTTATAATAATATAACATAATAATATCATTATATCACGCTAAATTTAAAAAGCAATGCGTTCTGGAAAAAGTTATAAAATGTCAGTTTCTGTTGTTTTAAGGATGTGTCAGCGGTATTGGGGGATTTTTATTTTTTAAGAGATTTATTTTTTCTTGCCTCTACGGATATAATCTTCGTTGATTTCGTCACTCCAGCTTGAATCAAGGCAAGCCTTTGCTCTGACGTTGCAAATCGCTTTTGAAACGGCTTCGTATACTATGCTTGTGCCCTCTTTATCGGCATTGTAGTTTACGGCTCTGTCTGCACCGATGCCGTATCTTGCGGCGGTTTCAACCGCATCGATGTTTGCACCGATGAAAAGGAATTCCCATCCGTATTTTTCCTTTTGTCTTTCAATCATAGATTTGATTTTGTCGCTTGTGTATTTGCGGCTTGCATTCTCCATACCGTCGGTTGTAATAACAAACATTGTGTGTTCGGGAACGTCTTCGCGGCGGGCATATTTATGAACGTTGCCGATGTGATGAATTGCATCGCCGATAGCATCGAGAAGAGCTGTGCAACCTCTGACAGTATAATCATTATCCGTCATAGGTCTGATTTCGGAAAGCTCAACCCTGTCGTGAAGTACATTTGATTCGTAATCGAAAAGCACGGTCGAAACGTAGCATTTGCCGTCCTGCTTTTTCTGTTTTTCAATCATAGCGTTGAATCCGCCGATTGTGTCCGCCTCAAGACCTGCCATTGAGCCGCTTCTGTCAAGGATAAATACGAGTTCTGTGATGTTGTTTTTCATTTAAGTTTCCTCCAAAAATAAAAAATGTGGTTGCTTGGTTTCTCAACCTTACAACCACATTATAGCGATTTGTTTTATTCAATTGGTCGCCCGACGGGAGACTTTTTATTGATATATACGGCGTATATAATCGGCACTGTAATAAGAAAAATCGGCGCTATATACAGTGATACGGTATTTTCTTTATTGAAAATTGACAGGGCATTGGTTAGCGAATGGGCAATTATACACGGGATAATTGATTTGCTTTTGCGAAATATTATTACGAATAAATAGCCTATCGAAGTTGCATAGCAAATCTGCAGAAGGGTAGGAATAAGCTCTGCTCCGTTAAAGAGATTTACAACGTGACCTATTCCGAAAGTAATTGAGCTGACGGCTACGGCAACTTTCGGAGTATCTTTTTCCATCATTTTGAAAAGAAAACCGCGGAAGATGATTTCTTCAATAAAGCCGACGTTGAGCATTGTTATGATATGAAATGCAATTTCTTTTGCCGTGTTGTTAACGTTGATGCCCGACCAGAGATTGACCGAAACAATCAGAACCAGAGGCAGAAAATACAAATATGCTTTTGCATTACTGACTTTTGTCAAGCCGTAGTACGGTACCCGCCTGAGAGCGACCGCCAGAATTATCAACACGGCTGAAAATACAGTGTTGATAATCGCACTTCTGTAATCGGTTATTCCGAAATTATTTATGCAGAACGAATTGATTATAATGTAGAGAATAATCAGCAGTATGCACATGAGTGTTTCGTGCTTTTCAAAAAGTTTTTTCAGCATATTTTTCTCCATATTCAGCAACCCAACAGTACCTGATCGAATTCGAACAGTGCTTCGTTTATTTCAAAAATATCATAGATGCCCTTTTGCAGAAAATACCTGATTATTTTATCAAAGGTAAAACTGCGTGACAGTGTCATTCCTGCGGATGCGAGCAAATCCTGTGTTTCGTCAAGAGTCAGCTCAAGTGCGATTGCAAAAGCAACGGCGGTTTGCTTTGACGGTTTATAAGTGTCGGGATTGCACTTGATTTTAGAGAATGTTTTCTTGTCGACGTTGGCTTTTTTGTAGCATTCCACGTCGGTCATTCCTTTTGAATCAATATAATCAAAAAGTTTGTAGGCAAAGGATTTATCCATTGATTTCATATATTCTTCAAGAGATTTGCTTTTTGTGTTACTCTGAGGTGCAGGCATTGAAGAGCAAAGCTTCGGCGCGGGGGTGCAACGGTCTCTTTTTCTGATTTCGTCGGGCAGTAACGCTTCTTCAAGGCAATCAATTTCAGATGAAAAAATCGCCGCTTGTTCCTCAACGTAATCATCGTTGACAAGTTCACTGATCTCATCAAAAACAACTTTACTGAATTCGTAGGATTTTCGGTCATATACGCAGAGATACACCGTAAGCTCGTGCTCGAAAAGAAACTCTGTGATGACATGAATTGCGAATTTCAGCACCTGATCCTTCGGATAACCGTAAGTGCCTGAAGATATAAGCGGGAAGGCTATTGACTCGCAACCGTTTTCAACCGCGAGTTTCAGCGATTCAACGTAGCACGATTTGAGAATAATGCTCTCTCCGACAAGTCCGCCGCGCCAAACGGGACCCGACGTATGGATAACGTACTTTGCATCAAGGTTATATGCACCTGTAATCTTTGCTGAGCCAAGCCCGAGAGGTCTGATTTTTTTGCATTCTGCCTCAAGCATCGGACCCGCTGCGGTATGCACCGCAAGGTCGACACCGCTGTAACCCACCATTCCTTCGTTGGTGGTGTTGACAATGGCATCAACCTTCATTTTTGTTATATCCTGTCTTATAATCTGTAACGGCACGGTTTCACCTCAATGCTTTATATTCAGTATATCATAAATGCTTTTTATGGCAGAATATTTCCCGCTGCACGGTAAATCTCATACCACTCTTCGCGGGTAATCTGTATTTCACTTGCTTTCAGGCAGTCTGCAAGACGGACAAGATTGGTTGTTCCCGTAACCGGTTGCATTTCTGCGGGATGTCGAAGAATCCACGCAAACGCTACAGTTGTTTTTGAAACACCGTATTTGTCGCCGATTTGCTGAAGGGTTTTGTTCACTTCCGGGAACTTTTCGTTATCGATAAAGCAACCTTCAAAGAAGCCGTATTGCATCGGTGACCAAGGCTGGATTGTAATATTGTTCAGTCGGCAGAAATCAAGCACGCCGCCGTCGCGGTTTATGCCGCTTTCGTTATACATATTAACGTTTATGCCTGCCTGAATCATCGGTGTGTGCATAATTCCGAACTGAAGCTGGTTTGCACATATCGGCATTGTAAGTGAATTCTGAAGCAGCTGCATCTGATACGGATTCTGGTTTGAAACCCCGAAATGACGAACCTTGCCTGAAGTTTTAAGACAGTCAAAAGCTTTTGCAACTTCATCGGGTTCCATAAGAGCATCGGGTCTGTGAAGTAACAGGACGTCGATATACTCTGTGCCGAGTCTTTTCAGACTGCCGTCAACTGAGTTTATAATGTGGTCATATGAAAAATCAAACATTCCTTTGCGTATGCCGCATTTGGTCTGGATGAAAATATTTTCTCTCATTGACGGTGAAATCGCTTTGCCGAAAACCTCTTCGCTTTTACCGCCGCCATATATGTCTGCGTGGTCAAAGAAGTTTGCGCCGAAGCTAAGTGCTGTATCAACAAAAGCCGATACTTCTTTTTCGGTCATATCACTTATGCGCATACAGCCAACAGCAACTGCGGGCACCTGTGTTCCGCTTTTTCCGAAATCAATGCTGTACATAAACTCATTCCTTTAGTCTTTTTTTAAATTATATCAAAACTAAAAATGTTTTGCAATATATACAAAATCCCCCGCCGAATCTTCAGCAGGGGAATGGGTAAAAAACAGATTGGTTATAGTATCTGATTTATAACAGTAAAGAAATGAATCATAAGCATAAAAAAGCTGTTGTCAACTCAACTATTTTTTCTGTTTCGCCTTCATTCTTGAAACGGTGATCCGCACCGTTTATAACATGCAGAGATACGTTGCTTTGTGAAGCTGTAAAGTCTTCAATGTCAGCCAGCGGAACAATATCGTCGTTATCCCCGTGTATAATAAGGACAGGAGAAAGAATATGTTTATCGAATACATTTTCTTGCTGTAATAATTCTTCATAGAAGGAATACGGCAATTTGATCGGGCGCTCGAAACCGCATACTGCAAATTCTTGCGTTTTGAAGTTTTTCGCACTTATTTTCAGCACGTTTTCAAGAAGGACTTTCGGCATTGTGACGGCGGGAGCTCTCAAAACAAACGGTATTTTTGAAAGTTTATCGGCGCACAGTAAAGATATATAACCGCCAAAGCTTGTGGCGAAAATACTTGCTTTTGCGTTGGGATATTTATTTGTAACGTATTCCGCCACTGCAAGCAAGTCGTTTTTGCAGTTTCTGACAGTGAGCATATCCTCGCCCACAGGACTGCTTCCGTGAGCAGGAAAATCAAAACAAATCAAAGCGGTATTATGCGCACAGACTGTTACTGCCAATTTTTCAAGCATTGAACTTTCCTTGTCTCCGGCAAAGCCGTGCACACCAATGATAACGTTAGTGATGTTTTTATCATTGGGAACAAATAACTTACAGCTTATTTCATATTGGCTTTTTATAGAAAAACATTCTGTTTTCATAATACGAACATCCTTCTTGATTATGTTTTTTATATTATATTATTTATATTATTTTATACATTACGTTTTAAAAAGGGAAAACTGTGAGCCCAAATTGCCGGTTTGACACGGGAGTTTTTGTTTAGTGCATAGATTATATTATAATGTATATAAAGTATGTTATTTTTGCTTAAATTTCGCTCCGGTATCTTAGGTATCTGTAATATTGATTTTTCACTTTACAGTACAAACAACCCAAAAGCTCCACCAAATGATTGGTGGAGCAAGGTATGTATGCATTAGTTTTAGAATGAACACTTAGGATTATTTATCGCTTTGCATAAGGGAGATATTGGCTATGATTTCTCCGATTACGCAAAAAACGTAAATAACAGCAAATACTCTGGCTGCGTAATAAATATCTGTTACACCGTTACCGAGGATCCAGGTGCCGAGTTCATTCGCTTTGGGAATAATATACTTTGGAACTATCAAAAAATAACCGATAAGACCAATTGCGGGTTTAAAAAGAACTGAAACCAGTTCTGCATAAACAAGTTAAAAAGAAGGTCTACGCCGGCTGCTACAAAGTCAACTATGCACAACCAATTAAGTTCATTTTTACCGCCAAAGAAAAATATAACTGCAATAACTATGTCTATAATGCTTGTAATTATAAATGTTGAACATCCTTTGATCTGTCTGGCCTTTTTCACGCCTAGTTTTGTTTTGCGAATTGTTAGAATAAAACTAAAACCCTTTGCACACATTTTATAAATTACTTTGATGAAGTCAAGATTAACATATTTTATATAATAATTCAAGATGATTTCTGACAAAATAAAAATCCCCACCGATTTCTCGATGGGGATTCGTCAGTTTGTTATGCTACGAAACGAATTTGCGGAGAATTACATTTCCTTGATAGATGCCTGCGTCTCCGAAAGGAGTGGTTGGGAGATGTCCCCCAACCGTTGATACAGAGCTGTTTTGGCGCCTTCTGCCCTCAGTTTTCAGGTGAAGCGGGTCGTTCGGGTCGCCGTCAAATCTCAGGTACCAATCAAAGCCGTCTTTCTTTGCCACAATCTTCTCAACAAAGGCTTCAATTATGCTTTCGGGTAT
>JAZQKN010000090.1:0-21223 GCA_045542175.1 Acutalibacteraceae bacterium
CTCCTATGATGATACAATATTTAGTTTTTGTGTGGTAACTCTACTATAACACGATAATCGGGTAACTTCAAGTAAATTTTATAAAAGTTAATTACTACTGACAACAAAAAATCCCCTGTCCGAATAAACGAACAGGAGAACTTTACTTTATTATCCGTACAGAATACGGGAATTATTTGCTTGCTTCTTCGATAGCAACTGCACATGCAACTGTCATACCAACCATGGGGTTGTTGCCGGCGCCGATAAGTCCCATCATTTCTACGTGAGCGGGAACTGAGGAGGAGCCTGCGAACTGAGCGTCGGAGTGCATTCTGCCCATTGTGTCTGTCATACCGTAGGAAGCGGGGCCTGCTGCCATATTGTCGGGATGAAGGGTACGGCCTGTACCGCCGCCTGATGCAACTGAGAAGTAGCTTACGCCGTTCTCAACACACCACTTCTTGTAGGTACCTGCAACGGGATGCTGGAAGCGGGTGGGGTTGGTTGAGTTACCGGTGATGGAAACGCCAACGTTTTCGAGCTTCATGATAGCTACGCCTTCGGGAACGTTGTCTGAACCGTAGCACTTAACCTTAGCTCTGTCGCCGTTTGAGTAAGCTGTTTCCTTAACAACCTTAACAGTTTCTGAATAGGGATCAAACTCTGTCTGAACGTATGTGAAGCCGTTGATTCTTGAGATGATCATAGCAGCGTCCTTGCCGAGACCGTTGAGGATAACGCGAAGGGGCTTTGAACGAACTTTGTTAGCGTTAAGAGCAATTTTGATTGCGCCTTCAGCAGCAGCGAATGATTCGTGACCTGCAAGGAAGCAGAAGCATTCTGTTTCGTCTGAAAGGAGCATTTTGCCGAGGTTACCGTGACCAAGACCAACCTGTCTGTTGTCAGCAACAGAGCCGGGGATGCAGAATGCCTGAAGACCGATGCCGATAGCAGCAGCAGCGTCAGCAGCCTTTACGCAGCCCTTCTTGATAGCGATAGCACAGCCTACTGTGTAAGCCCAAACAGCGTTTTCGAAGCAGATGGGCTGAGTTTCTCTAACGATTTTATCGCAGTCAACACCCTTAGCAAGAGTGATTTCCTTACATTCTTCGATTGAAGAAATGCCATATTCTGCAAGAACAGCATTGATTTTATCAACGCGTCTTTCGTAGCTTTCAAATAATGCCATTGTAAATTACCTCCTCTTACTAATTATTCTTTTCTGGGATCGATATACTTAGCGGCATCTGCAAATCTGCCGTAAGTGCCCATAGCCTTGTTGTATGCGTCGTTGGGAGTGTCGCCCTTCTTGATGAAGTCAGTCATCTTGCCAAGTGAAACGAATTCATAGCCGATAACCTGATCGTCAGCATCAAGAGCAAGTCTTGTTACGTAGCCTTCAGCCATTTCAAGATAACGAACGCCCTTAACCTTTGTGCCGTACATTGTACCAACCTGTGAACGGAGGCCCTTACCGAGGTCTTCAAGACCTGCACCAACCGAAAGACCGTCATCTGAGAAAGCAGACTGTGAACGGCCGTAAACGATCTGAAGGAAGAGTTCACGCATAGCTGTGTTGATAGCGTCGCAAACAAGGTCTGTGTTGAGAGCTTCGAGAATGGTTTTGCCGGGAAGAATTTCAGCAGCCATAGCTGCGGAGTGAGTCATACCTGAGCAACCGATTGTTTCAACAAGAGCTTCTTCGATGATGCCTTCCTTAACGTTAAGTGAAAGCTTGCAAGCACCCTGCTGAGGAGCACACCAGCCAACGCCGTGTGTAAAAGCGGAAATATCCTTGATTTCGTAAGCCTTAACCCACTTGCCCTCTTCGGGGATGGGAGCGGGACCGTGGTTGGGGCCCTTAGCTACGCAGCACATTTCCTGAACTTCGCGGGAATAGTTAATCATAGTGTTTTTTCTCCTTTCAAAAAGGTGATATTATATCCAACTTTTGTATTTTATACCAAAACGGGTCGAATATCAAGTGTGATTTTGCACAACTTAATTTGCCGTTATAGGTAATATTATAACCATTTCAACTTATATAAAACAAGCACGCCTGCAACTGCTGCAAAAATTGTTATGAACATAAGGATGCCAACGCCGAGAGTGGGGGCAAAAATAAGAGCAACAACGCCAACGATTACGGGCAGAGGAACAAGCTTCCAATGCTTTGCAAAATAGCTGGCTGCAAGTGCGCCGAACAGAGCGGGAAGAACCTGCTTGAAAGCGGGCTCGAATGCAGAGCCTTCACCTGTAATATAAGGAAGAACGGGTGAGAACGCAAGAACGCCAACTGCAATAATGATAGTTGTTGTAATTGAAGAAACACCGATTGCGATAGTTGAAACAACTTCGCCTTCTTCTGTGTTTGACTTAACCTTTGCGTTTTCCATTGCGGCAAGACCGCAGGGAATCTTAAGGTTTGAAAGGTTGCCTGTTACAAAGCTGAGATATGTTCCGCCTGCACCGAGCATAGGCACATAAATAATAACCTCAGCAACCGCTGTTATCCAGTATAAGGGGATAAGCGTGGCAAGAACTTCACCAAGCACTTTAAGGGGAGGCCAAGCGCTGAAATAAGTGGAAATTGTTACGGGGAGAGCAAGGAGCATGAGCAATGCGCCGATATCCCAGATGATACCCCATTTATGAACCTGATCAAAATAGTTCTTCTGCATAATTCATTTCTCCTTTCTTTTTATCTCCAAACAAAGTTAACTATGTTTTCGGGAAGTACTGCTTCAAAGAGCATTGCCGAGCCCATACCGATGAACATTGAAAGAGGCATTGTGAACGGACGAAACTTTTCGAGACTGAACTTTTTGCAGATTGTTTCAAGAATAACCATTACAAGAACTGAAACTATAAGAACTGCAATTGACATAAAGCCTGCGTTGCCTGTGCCGTCAGCGGTTGTGCCTGCGATTGCTCTTGCAACGAAAGCGGAAACGATACCGATGAAGGCTGCTGCTGAAACAGCATCGCCGAGCTTTGCGGTTTTTTCGTTCTTGTTGACTGCATTGCCGATCTTTTTCTGAAGCTTTTTGCAAAGGAAGGGAAGAAGAATCAGCGGTGCGATGCTGCCGATGGTCATTGCCCATGCAACGGTTGAAAATTCGGTGGGGTCTGTGATTTCACCTGTAAGAGAGCCGCCCAAAGCTTCAAGTGCTGTCTGAGCTGCGGTTGTTTCGTAAGCAAGGTTGCCGATAACGGTAAGTCTTATCCAGGGAAGGATAATTCCGAGCGAGTCAGCAAGAACAATAACCGTAGCAAGAATCGAAACGGCAGGTGCAATCGTGAAAAGGATGCTTGAAACAACAGTGTTTTTAAGTGTTGAGGTTGAAATTCCAAGCTCTTTTGCGTGCTTCCAGGATTTGACAATGAAGAACAGTGATTGAACGGTAACGAATGCCACAACGCCCAGAGCTAATGCGAGCATAAGTCCGCCGGTTTTGAAATCAGAAAAATCCAATTTTCTCACTCCTAATAAATTATTAACTAATATATTATCACAGTAAAGCGATTAAAGTCAAGAATATGTAGCCAATATCAACAAAATATGCCATAACTTTTTTATATCCGTGCTATTCAGTTAAGGTTGACTTTTGCTATGACGTTATAGTATAATTCATTTGCAATTCAAATAAGTGGTGGAGTCTGTCATAGAGCTTTAATTGCTCTATTTGTTATGAATTGTAATTTTGAGGGATAGGTATATCCAAGCCTTATTCTGATTAATTATCGGCAGAATCCGCAAGGGGTTCTGCCTTTTTTATTGCGGATTTACCACAGAAAACAGGAGAATAGAATATGAGTCCTATCACAATCACCGCACTTGTGCTTTTTGCGGCAACGTACATACTTATGCTTGTTTCGCAGAAGCTCAGACCCTACGTTACAACGGCATCGGCAATTATTTTTGTCATTATGGGCATTGTTGCTTCAAAAAGCGGCTCGGATTTCTTTGGCTTGGGTGACGGCGCTTTTTCTTATACCCTTTCACAGGCGTTTTCCGAAATTGACTGGAACGTTATTATGATGATAGCGGGCACAATGGGTACCGTTTATCTTTTTATCGAATCGAAAATGCCCCAGCTTCTTTCGGATATTCTTATCTCGAAAGTTCCAAATATGAAATGGGTTGTTGTTGTGCTTTCGCTTTTTGCGGGCATCGTTTCGGCATTTGTTGATAACGTTGCAACCGTGCTTATGATAGCCCCCGTTGCACTTGCTTTCTGCAAAAAGCTCAATGTTTCGCCCATACCGTCAATTATTTGCATTGCCGTTTCGTCAAATCTTCAGGGTGCGGCAACTCTTGTCGGCGACACAACCTCGATTCTTCTTGCCAAGCAGGCAGGTCTTGACTTCTCGGATTTCTTCGTTGATTCGGGCAAGGTTGGTATGTTCTGGGTTGTTCAGGCAGGTGCAATTGCAAGTGCGTTGATTATCCTCTTTATGTTCAGAAAGGATAACGAAAAAATCTCGTTTAATAACCGAACAAAGGTTGAGGATAAATTCCCCACGTTCCTGCTTGTCGGCACGGTAGTTGCTCTTATCGCAGTTTCGTTTATTCCTTATAAGGATGCGGCTCCCGAGGGCAGCAATTTCTATAAGCCCGACATCACAAACGGTATTATCTGCATCGGATTCTTCCTTATCGGTGTTATCAGAGAGTTTATCAGAAAGAATACAACGATTATCAAGGAAGCATTCAAGGAAATCGACTATTACACAATCATTCTTCTTACAGGTCTTTTCGTTGTTATCGGCGGCATCAAGAATGCAGGCGTAATCGATATTATCGGTGATGCAATCGCAAGCCTCGGCAACGGCTCTGTTTTCATTGTTTACACAATCATCGTCTGGATGTCTGTTATTCTTTCGGCATTCATTGATAATATTCCTTACACGGCAACAATGCTTTCGATTATGCCCGTTATCGCTTCGGGCGTAGGTCTTGAAGACCCCTCGCTTCTTTACTACGGACTGCTCTGCGGTGCAACTCTTGGAGGTAATCTCACACCCATCGGTGCAAGCGCAAACATTGCCGCAATCGGCATTCTCCGCAAGGAGGGTCACGAGGTTAAGGCAAAGACCTTTATGAAATACGGCGTACCTTTTACTCTTGCAGCCGTTATCACAGGATATCTTCTTCTCTGGTTCATCTGGAAACCGTAAAAAGAAAAAACAAAACCGCACGGTTTTTTCCGTGCGGTCTTTTTTATTTCACTGTGATTTCATAGAATACAATGCTATTGCCGTCGATTGTGTCTTCAATCGTAAGCACACCGTCCGTTACGGTTGCCGTTGTTGTAACAGGTTCAAGCTGTGAGCATTCAATATATTTATCGCGAAGTTCGTTTTCGTATATTGCCCTTGCTTCGGGGTCTGAAAGAGTAACACTGCTGTCGAGACAGGGGTCGTCGGGTGACCAGGCGAAACATTCATCGCCGATTCCGTAGGTTTCTCTGTCCTTGCACCATTCGTCAAAGAAGTTGCTGTCATCGTTGACGTAATAAGCGGTAACGGTAACCTCTTTGTCGTCATACTGAGGCATTGCCAAGTCAAATTTGAAAGCGGCTTCTTTTGAATAATCAACGTCATTTTTGAAATTGTATGCCATAACTCTGACGGTGTCGGTTTCTTCGTCGTATGCCGCAAGTGCTTCAACCTCTGCACCGAAAGCGGCGGGCAAAAACTTTTTATCTGAGATTTCAATCTGCTTCATACCACTGAATTTGTTTATATGCTTTGCAACGTGGTACGAAACTGTGGGATAACCGTCAATCATTCCGCCTGTAAGATATCCCCAGGATGAGAAATAATCGATGCCGTTGTTAATGCACTGAAGCCAGAGTCTTGCATCGTAAGCCGCCTGATAGGTGTAACCGCAAGTTCTTGAGAGAAGCTCGTCGGAGTCTTTGCCCGAAGAGTTACCGCTTAAGATTCTGCCTTCGTCAATGCCGTAAATCAAATCTTTAAGACCGTAGCTTTCAGCGGTTTTTCTCAGATAATTTATGGTTTTGGGCAAGGTATAGCCGCTTGTGTATTCTCCGGGAGTGGAATCATAGAAGGATGCCGAAAGGAAGCAGATTCTCGTGCCCGTTTTACCGGTCGCATAGTTGATACCCTTGGCAATATGCTTAATAAAAATCTCTTCGTCCCAGAGACCCTCGGTAACCGTCATTGAATGTGCGCCAACAAAAACGTTTTCACCGATTGCGTCGATAAGCGCCTGTACGGTATAGTCGTAAAGCTTGCAGAAGGCAACTGCGGAATCGTTTTCGTCCTTGCTTTTTGCCATAAACCAGTCTGCGTTTTCATATTCGGTCATAACCCCGAAACGCCAGGAAAGAACTTCCTCTCTGCCAAATTCTGAAACAAGAGCTTCGGCAAGAGCGTAAATGTAATTGTAATAAACGTTGAAATCGTCAGGCGGATAAATGTTCATTCCGAAGCCGCCGAATTCATAACCCGACGTGTATTTGAGGGGTACACCGCCGAGCTTAAGGTGAGGCTTTGCACCAAGAGAAAGTATGCCCGCACAGTTCTTTATCAGCCTTGAAAAATCGTAGTCGTCAAGTACGGTGGTATCAAGCGGGTCAACGAACAAATCTCTTTCTGCCGTACCGCCCGAGCACTGCATAAGCTGAATGTACTCAACGAATTCAAAAACGTTGTACTCTTCGTTGGCAACGGGGGAAAAGAACGTTGTTCCCATATTCCATATGTTCAGATTGCTCACAACGTTGCCGATGATTTTTCCCTGCAACTGTGTGTCGGCAGTGAACTGTGCCGTGGATTTTCCGTCAAAAAGGTTACCTGTTGCGGCGGAAAGAAACATAAAGAATGCTGTCAGAACAGAAATGATTTTTTCGAAAATCTGCATATTTTCACCTCATATAAAAATCGGATAATCAAAGAAAAAGTTAATCTTTTTCAGGTATGTACATCTCGGCGAAGCCGAAAAGTCTTTATTGTTTGTGGCGTGATAAACCATATACACTTCGCCGTTATCTCTGTAAAGAAACGAGCAGTGCCCTGTGTGATAAATTGAGTCGAGAGGCTTTTTGCTGAAAACGGGAGTCAGTCTTTTTTGCCAGCAATCGGAATCCGTAACGTTATCACCGCAAAGAGTGAGCATTCCGATACAGTAACCGCCCGATGAAAAACCGCTTGCCGAATAGAGAAGATATGTGCAGTCGCCTTTATAAAGCACGGCGGGGCCTTCGTTAACCCACCAGCCTCTCTTTTCCCATACGTATTCGGGACGGGTGAGCATAACGGCGTTGTTTTTACCGCTTTCATCTTCTTTGAGGGTGTAAGGATTTTCCATTTCCGCAACGTAGATGCATTGCAGAGCGTCTTTTACGTAGGCAGAACAGACGTAATAAAGTTTTCCGTCTTTATGGAGATACGTGCCGTCGATGTTGTTGAGTCCGTCGGGAGCAATTCTGCCTTTGAATACGTATTCACCGAAAATATCTTCAGTTTTACTTTCAAGCACAAATCCGTAGCGGTAACAGTCGTAACTGTCGGTGAATTCATCGGCTTCAGGCATAGCCCCTGCGGGGACTTGGTTTTTATCAAACAAAGCACAGGCTACGATATACCATCTGTTGCCGATTTTATGTATTTCGGGCGCCCAGATATCCCAAAGAATACCGTCGTTGCCCTGCGAATAGACCTGTTTTTCTTCAATGAGAGTTGTGTCGTCAAAAGAAGCAATTTTTCTTATTGTGATACCGTTTCCCGTTGTGTAGGTATAATACGTACCGCTTTCACACTCAATAATAAACGGGTCTCCGCCATTCAGAGGATCGATCGGTTTTGACGAATCATCGCCGAAAAGAAACGGAAACTGAAAAATTCCGACGTATTGAATGATTGCGGCAAGTAAAAGAGAAACTGCTTTTATGAAAGCGTTCATAACAACCCTCCTTGATTTCCACTTTATTCTAACTCAAAAGCACCAAAAGAGCAAGAAAATATTGTCGCAAATTGACAAGGAATAATTTATATTGTATAATTTCTAAAAAAACAAGACGGGGAAATAAATTATGAGAAAAACCATCAAAAAAATATTGAAAGCCGTACTTTCAATATTTTGCGTAATCGTATTAATAGCTGTGGGATTTGTGATTTTTGCAAGCAGACCCGATAAAAAGGGAACTGAATTGGATTCAACCGTAAACGCAAAGAATTCTTACATAAAAAGCTATCTCGACGTTGATATTTCGGCTCACCGCTCGGGAGCGGGCGTTGCTCCCGAAAACACTCTTATGGCATTTCAGAAAATGCTTGAAGAGAACGAAATTCACGGTGTTAACACTTTTGAATTTGACGTGAACATAACCAAAGACGGCGAGCTTGTTCTTCTTCACGATACGACCTATGACGATACTTCAAATGCCTGTGAAGAATTCGGCAGAAAGAACGTTGAGTCGGCGGAGCTTACTCTTGAAGAAGCAAGGGTGCTCAATATGGGTGAAAATTTCGAGCTTAACGGCGAATATCCCTACCGCGGTTTAAGAGGCGAAGATATTCCCGATAATCTCCGTGTTGTGACTTGCGGCGAAATACTTGATTATATTGAAGAAAACAGCAACGGCAAAAAGTTTAATTATATAATCGAAATCAAGCCCAGACATGAAAACGGTAAAAAAGCGGCAGACAGGCTTTACGAAATCATTAATGAGCGCGGATTAAAAGACAGAGTTATCTGGGCAAGCGCCAAAAAAGACGTATCGGAATATATGGCAAGCAAGTATCCCGATATGCCGCGTTCGGCAAGCAGAATGGAAGTTATTCAGTTTTATTATTACTGCAAAACGGGCAAAGACCTCGGCGAGCTTGACGTAACGTATGTTGCACTCCAGATTCCTTACGGCAAAAACAAAATTCAGTATTTTGTCAATCTCGGCACAAAAGAGCTTGTCAACTATGCTCATAAATACGATATAGCGGTGCAGTACTGGACTGTCAATGAAGAAGAGGACGTTGTTACTCTTGCAAAGAACGGTGCAGACTGCATAATGACGGATTATCCGCAGATGGCTTACGAAGCAATAGAAGAGCTTAAATAAACGAAAAAGCAGCACCGACGGTGCTGCTTTCTTTTATCTGTTCAGAAGATAAATTGAAAGGTTGAGATAACCCGCAAAAGTTACCCACAGAAGATAGGGGATTTGCAGATAAGCTGCAAGCGGACTGACCCTTTTGAAAAGCACAATCATTGCAGCGATAACAATCCACAAAAGTATAAGCCAGATGAATGAGAAAAGATAAGCCTGCATATTAAAGAATATGATGCTCCACAAAAAGTTGACTGCAAGGTTGACTGCATAAACCGTAAGTGCGGTTTTCACTTCGTCGGGTTTTGTGTCGCGGTAGCCGTAAACAAGAGCCGCACTGATACCCATTAAAGCAAAAAGAATTGTCCACACTATAGGAAATACGATTGAGGGCGGAGAGAGAGCGGGCTGATTGATTTTTTCGTAAACGTCCATACTGTCGTTTGTAATCACTGCCGAAAGTCCGCCGACAGCAAGAGCGATTACAACAGAAACAATATAGGGCTTCAATTTCTTTAGCATAATATCACCTCGGAGATATTTTATGCGTTCATAAGCGGTTTAATTCTTGAACAAAAGAAAGAGAATGAAAGAGAGTTGACTTTATATACAAAAACAGAGGCGTAATCCTGTTTATATTTCATAAAAAATTTTTAGCCTGTTGAAATATAGTTTATCTTATGTTAGAATAAATTGATTAATTTTTTGATAAGGAGAGATGATATGGCTACAGAAGCAAATTCAACTGCTGTTAAAGAACAGTCAAAGAGTGCTGTTCCGAAAGACAGACGCTATGTCGGCTCAAAAGAAACCTTTGCTTACATACTTGACGACATCGCACAAAGCTTTAATATCGGCAAATACGACGATGTTTTCAAGATGAACATCCTCAAAATCGACCTCAGACTGCAGTCACTTACCAATACTGTTATCGGTATCTGGGATATTATCAACGACCTTTTCCTTGCAGCTCTTGTTGATAAAACCCGTACCCGTTGGGGTAAGTTCAAGCCCTGGCTTGTAGTTTACGCTATCCCCGGCGTTCTTATGTCAATCCTTTACTGGGCTTTGCCCATGCTGTTCGGCACAAGCGGTGTCGGTTCAAACATTCCCAAGTTTGCGATTTATCTTGTTCTTCAGATTTTCTCAAATCTTGCGGGTTCACTTATTGCGATTGTACGTCAGGGTATGACTTCGACGATAACGCCGAATATTATTGACCGAACGAGGCTTATCACTTCGGCAAACCTTCTTTCAGGTTTTGTTGAAAAAGCTCCCGAAATCCTTATGGGTGTTCTGATTGATATTTACATCAACAGCCCCGCAAACAGAGAGCTTATGGTAAGCAACCCCGATATGTACCAGAGCGGTTACAGCAGAATGTTCGTTCTCGGCGGTGTTATTACCGCAGTTGTTTCAGGTCTGTTTGCATTGATTTACTCATTTGTTGCAAAAGAAAGAGTTATGCAAACAATCGACCGCCCCAGCGTTTTCGGAAGCATCAAGTCGGTTGCAACAAACAAACCGCTTCTTCTTATCACTCTTTCCGAATTCCTTGGCGCATTCAGCCTCAACTCAGGCACAAACCTTTACTACATCGAAGTTCTCAACCTTGCATCAATGTCAACAATCGTTGGTATTCCCGGTGCGGTTGTTTCCCCGATTTCTTATTCGTACGTTCCCTGGGCACGTTCCAAGTTCTCAACGAAAGCCCTCTGGATTGCAGGCTCACACGTCGACAGCGTTCTTATGCTCGGCGTATATGCAGCCGGCGAGCTGCTGAACTTCGGCGGCAAGAAGGGTTACGAAAACCTTGCAGTTATGATTCCCTCGTTTATGCTGCGTGAAACAATCTGGATGTTCTTCTGGGGTATCAGAAACGTTATCCCCGCAGAAATGAGAAACGAAGCTATCGACTACGGTGAGTGGAAGAACGGCTTCAGAACAGAAGGTATGACAGGCGTTGCCAAGGGTCTTGTTACTAAGATGGTTAATACAGCCAAGGGCGCAATTCAGCCCCTTCTCTTCGGTCTCTTCGGTTATGACCCCAAAAAGAACCAGGGTGCTCAGACTCCTCAGGCCCGTCACGCACTCTTCTGGATGTGTACACTTCTTCCCGTTGTTACAGGTATTCTCAGCATCATTCCCCAGCTCTTCTATGACCTTCAGGGTGAAAAGAGAGACAGAATGTATATGGAACTCCGCGAAAGACGTGAAGCAATCAAAGCACAGGTTGCAAAGCTTGACGGCGAAGCAGAATCAGAAGAATAAAACCAATAAAACCCCGACGAAATCCGTCGGGGTTTTCTGATAGCAGGTTAAAATGGACAAAGTAATAAAAGAAATAAAAAGATTATTAGCTGAAAAAGATTTTTCGGTAATTGCGATTGACGGATCTTGTGCATCGGGTAAAACTACCCTTGCAAAAGAGCTTGCGGAGATGTTTACGGCACAGATTGTCAGCACCGACAATTTCTTTCTGCCACCCGGAATGCGAAGCGAAGAAAGACTTTCACAGGCGGGCGGAAACGTTCACTACGAAAGATTTACCCAAGAGGTTGTAAATCCAATCAAAGCGGGTGAAGATTTTAAATACCGTGTTTTCAGCTGTAAAGACGGCGGATATACCGACGAAAAGAAAGTTGTATTATCAGGGCTTATTATCGTTGAAGGCTCGTACTCTTTAAGACCTGATTTTGAAGAGATATACGACCTTAAAATTTTCGTTGAGGCTGATTATAAAACACGTCTTGACAGAATTCTCAAGCGTAACGGTGAAGAAAAACTGAAAATCTTTGAAGAAAAATGGATACCGCTTGAAAATGCTTATTTCGAAGCTTTCGGAATAAAAGACAAGTGCGATATAATAATAAAAAACCGCTGAAACAATCAGCGGTTTTTTGTTTGATTAATCAAGCTTTGCCTTAAGATAGTTATCGTAGAAATCCTTAACACCTGCGTAGAAATCTTCAACTGTACCGTCATTCTTCATGATGTAGTCAGCCATCTTTTCACTTTCGCTGGTGTGGAAAATTTCTTCCTCGTGAATATCGTTTTCGCGAAGCTTTTCAATGCTCTTGCCGTCTCTTTCAGAGCCTCGTGCAAGCATTCTCTGATAACGAACTTCGTCATCGCTGATAACAACGTCAACAAGAACGAACTTGTCGCCGAAAGCCTTTTTGAAAACTTCAATGTCTGAAGGAGGACGGATGCCCGAAACAAGGAAGTTGGGGCTGTCTGATTCCTTGATCTTCTTAACGATCATTTCGGGGAAGAAAGTCTGACCGTTAGCGGTCATATATTTCTTTGATGTTGCGTGAAGATTGTCTCTTGTGAGTTCAAGACCGTCTTTTGCAGCGAGCTCTCTGACAACGTCACCGATTGAAATCATGGGGAAATCATAAGTTTTTGCAACATATTCAAGGAAGAAATCCTTGCCTGTGCCGTTCTTGCCGACAGCAGCTAAAACCATAGCAGTATACCTCCAAATATTTATTACTAAAATTTTACATTATAAAAAGCAGTTTGTCAATTGATTTATTTTGTTATTCTGCGAACGTCTTCTTCTTTTCCGAGAACAAGCAGATGCTCACCTGCTGCAAAACACCTGTCACCCGAAATTACGGGATTAAGTTTATTGCCGGTTTTGACTGCAAGAACAGAAAGATTGTATTTGACTCTGAAATTGAGTTCTTTAACGGTTTTGCCGACCCAGGAATGGTGAACGTCAATTTCATAAATTGAATAGTTTTCATCGAGATTGATATAATCAAATATGTGATCGTTACTTTCTTTGATTGCGTATCTCTGTGCCATATTTTTATCAGGATAAATAACAATGTCTGCACCGTTGCGCAGAAGAAATTTTTCCTGAATATCTCTGTCAGCTTTGCTGATAACCTTTTTTGCGCCGCAGTCCTTAAGCAGACTTGTAATCTCAAGGCTGTTTTGAAAATTTTCGCCCATACAAACGAAGCAGGCATCAAAAGACGGAATATCAAAACTCTTCAGGATATCAATGTTAGTGCAGTCACCTATTTTTGCGCTGACAACGTATGGCAGCATATCTTCAATTGCCGTTTCTTCCTTATCGACAATCATAATTTCGCAGTTTCTTTCTGCAAGGCTGCGGCAAAGATGGTGACCAAAACGGCCCATTCCGATTATAAGAAATGATTTCATATTAAAACCTCTCTAACCTATTGTAATTTTTTCTCTGGGGTTTTTAACGGGCGGTGGAGCTTTCTTTTCGGTAAGCGCCAGGGCAAACGATACGCTGCCGACTCTGCCGCAATACATAAGGAAGGCAATTATAAGTCTTGGAGCGATTTCAAGGTCACGGGTAATTCCCGTTGTCATACCAACTGTTCCTATGGCGGAAGCGACCTCAAAGAAGACATCCGAAATTTCAAGTGAAGGTTGGATGGCGCAGATAAGAATTATGCCCGTAAGGGCAAGGGTAATGTTTGTGAAGGCAACGGAAGAAGCTTTGTGGATTGCATCTTTTTCAAGCCTTCTGCCAAAAACGCCTTTGGATTCTCTCCTTAAAATGCCGTTGACTGTTGAAACAAGAATAACAGCGAGCGTTGTTGTTTTTATACCTCCGGCCGTTGAACCCGGTGATCCGCCGATGAGCATAAGAAAAATGGTAAGGATTTTGCTTGCGGGTGAAAGCGATGCCGTGTCAACCGAGTTGAAGCCTGCCGTTCTTGCCGTAACCGAATCAAAAAAAGATGCGAGCAGGGTTTGCTTTATTCCGACGTCGTTGTTTGTAAAGTTGCGTTCAAAAAACAGGAATGCAACTGCTCCGCCAAAGGTGAGAATTGCCGAAACCGTTAATACGATTTTTGTGTGCAGACGGTATTTTTTGAAATTAAGCTTGTTTTTATAAATATCGTCCCATACGAGAAAACCGATGCCGCCAACAGTGATAAGAAAACTGACGGTGAGAATTACAAGTGTATCGTCAGCGTAGGCGGTAAGTGAGGAATAAGGCTCTGTAATTCCCATAAGGTCGAAGCCGGCATTGCAGAAAGCTGAAACAGAGTGAAAAACCGAATACCAGATGCCTTTTGCTATACCGAAGTCAGGAATGAATCTGATTGCAAACAGCAGAGCTCCTGCTCCTTCAAAAATTGCTGTACCTGCTGCGATTTTTCCGGTAAGCTGCATAATTGACCCGATGTTGTCGTCGTTTATGCTTTCTACCATAATTTCACGCTCGCGAAGCCCCACTCTTTTTTTTAGAAGTTTGAAAAAAAGCGTGGCGATTGTCATAAACCCAAGACCGCCGACCTGAATCATACATAATATAATAATTTGTCCGAATACAGTCCATGAAGTTGCAGTATCAAGTACGATAAGTCCTGTTACACAGGAAGCGGAGGTTGCGGTGAAGAGAGCTTCAATAAACGAAGCACTGTGACCGCTTTGCGAAGCGAAGGGGAGCATCAATAAAAGTGCCCCTGTCAGAATTATAAGGGCGTAGCCGAGTGAAATTACTCGAAGGCTTGAAAGTTTCTTTTTCATTCCGGAACTTCCTTTTTTATATAATGGATTAATAATAACATGTATTGATGTTTTTTTCAATATTATTTACTTGAAGTCGTTTCTGTGCTATAATATTAACATCAAATTTATACGAAGAAGTGATTTTTTGGAAAGATATATAGACTTGCATACCCATTCGTTAAAATCCGACGGCTCAATGACGCCCGCTGAGGTGGTAAGAGAAGCCCAAAAAGCGGGACTTGCCGCAATTGCGCTTTCGGACCACGATACCGTTGACGGCATTGAAGAAGCGATGGCAGAGGGTGAAAGAATCGGAGTTGAGGTTGTGCCTGCAATTGAGTTTTCTGTTCTCTCAAAAACGGAAACGCACATTCTCGGATATTATATCGATTACGAAAACCCTGAGCTCAGGCAGATAATGAAAGAGGTAGTTGACCTGAGAATCCAGCGAAACCACGTTACATGTGCAAGGCTCAACGAACTTGGTTTTGATATAACGCTTGAAGAAGTGCGTGCACTTGCTCCGAATAACTTTGTGGGCAGAGCGCATTTTGCAAGAGTGCTTATGGATAAGGGATATATAAAAACCGTTAAGGAAGGATTCGATAAATATATGTCCGTGGGCAAATATGCCTACTGTGAGCAGCAACGCCTTTCTGCAAAGGATGCCATAGAGCTTATTGAAAAATGCGGCGGAATTTCATTTCTTGCCCATCCCCATCTTACAAAGCTTTCCGATGACGAACTACGCGGATTTCTCGTTGAGCTTAAAAGCTACGGTCTGAGCGGTCTTGAAGGCTACTATACGGATTACACACCCGAAATGCAGGAAAAATATCAGTCAATGGCAAAAGAACTCGGACTTATGATTTCGGGCGGAACAGATTTTCACGCACAGATGAAGCCGCATATCAGCATCGGCACAGGCACGGGAAATATGAAAATTCCTTACAGTGTTCTTGAAAGCATCAAATCCAAAGTCAATAAATAATCAAAAACACCGTATACCGAAAGGCATACGGTGTTGATTTTTATTGAGCCGCGTTTGTGATTGCCGCGTTGCAGTTACCGTTCCAGGTCTGGTGCCAGCCGTTTCCGATTGAATCGGGTGTAATAACAATTGTCTGGTCTTCTTTCCAGCCGAAGAAGGTGTTACTGCCCATAACCTCAACCGAAGCGGGAACGGTTATGTTTTTGATGGCTGTGCAGTGGTCGAAAGCCATAACGCCGCCGTTGAGTGAATCCGAAGCTCCGCCGATAACCTTAAGACCTTCGGGAAGATTGATTGATTCAAGACTTGTGCAGCCCGAGAAAGCCATTGACTCGATGGTATCAACCTTTGCGGGAAGAACTACCGATTTGAGTGCGGTGCAGTTCATAAATGCCTTGAACTCAATCTTTGTAACGCTTTCGGGGATTGAAACGTTAACAAGCGAGGGGCAGGAGAGAAACGTCATCTGAGGAATTGAAGTAATATCCTTGGGGAGAGTTACGTTTGCGAGAACGTTGCAGTGGTCAAAAATACCTGCTTCAAGCGTAACCGAGCTTTCGGGAAGAAGTGCATCGGTGAGAGCGTCGCAGTTATAGAATGCTCTGAAAGCAATCATTTCAACACCCTGCGGAACAGTTACCTCCTGAAGATGCTTTGAACCTGCAAAGGCATATCTGCCAACCGTTTTAACGCTTGTGGGAACGGTGAATTCCGTCGCGTCAAGTCCGTTGGGATAGATAACGAGTTCTGTTGCATCTGCGTTATAAACAACACCGTCAATGTTTCTGTAGATAGTGTTGTGGCTGCTTATTTCAATTGTTTTGAGGCTGTCGCAGTTAAGGAAAGCTTCGGGAGAAATTGTGCCCACGCTTGCGGGGATTGAAACGCTTTCAAGCTTATCGCAAACAGCGAATGAGTTTGCGGTGATTTCTGTTATGCCGTTTTCAACAACAACGTGTCTGAGCGCGGAGTTTGCATACCAGGGCGAAGCATCACTGCTGTTGTAGCGGTAAAGACTTCCCGTGCCGCTGATTACAAGCACGCCTGCGTTGGTATCCATTTTCCAGGTTGCACTGTCGCCGCATTCACCGCTTAAATCAAAGGTGCATTTTGAGATATCGATTGTGGGTGCGGTTGCTGGGGTGCCGACGGTTGCTGTTGTGGGCTCAGTTTCGGGGGCTTTTTTACCTGAGCAGGAAGAAAGAGTAAGCGCACCGAGCAGTATGCACACAGCTGCTGCGGCTGAAAGGAATCTTCTTTTCATAAATTTCCTCCGTATAAGACAGATAGTGTATAATTGTATATATCTTATCATTCTTCAAATACTTTTTCAAGTCTTTTATAAAAAGAAAAAAGCAGGTGATTAGAGCAGGATTGATAAGGACAGTAAAAAGCCAGCACAGATTATCTGTGTTGGCTTTTTCTTTTCCACAGCACCCCACCTTGAGTGGTGAGTAAGTGCGCTATTAAAACTTGTTTTTCTTTGCTTCTTTAATCGTATAATATTTGTTACACTGATTACAATATAATTCAACATGTGTAAAATTCATATCTCCTTTTACAGGAATATCAGCAACTTCAAAATCATATTCTTTAGCTTCGGGAGAATTAGAATTAACGATTTTTGAAACTTTTTCTTTCAATAATTTGTTCCCACACTTCGGACAATAATGTTTTTTGAAAATGAAATAAAATAAGTGTTCACATTTAAAACTGTAACCGTTCATTTTACGTCTCATTTATGCATTGTTTGATTTGACCGTTTTCAAGGATGCAATCAACATTCTTCTTATTGCACCACAATCATTATGCAACTTTTTATATTTTTCTTCGGTTATACTTTCGGTTTCAAAAAGAAGTTCTAACCAATACTCTGTTTCATAACACTCTTTTTGTGCAATTTCCAATTTTGATATAAAGTCTTTTGTTCCTTGAGCATACTGGGCTTCGTGTATATTTGCTCCGATAGAGGTTGCGGAACGTAGAATCTGATTTATTAAGACAGATTCTTTTCGATTTGCTTTCATTTCTCTGCCAAGAAAAATAATATCTTTTGCAAAGACTTTAGCTTTATCTCTTAAAATACTATCTGCCATAAATATCACCTCTATATAAATTATATAGAAAACAAAAAGTTTTTTCAAGTGTTATTCTGCCTTACGGCAGAGTGATATTATTGCTTACGCAATAGTTTTATTGAAACCTACGGTTTCAGTGTTATTTTATTCGCTACAAAACTCGCGAAGCGAATAAAACTGTGCGAAGCACAATAAAACTGCAAAGCAATAAAACTCGCTGCAAGGCGAATAAAACTGGCGTTGTGTCCTTACGAACACAACGCCTTAACACCTGCTTTTTATTGGTTAAAAATTAATAGTTTTCAGCGTGAAGCTCGAAGTAGCTCTGGGGATGAACGCAAACGGGGCATACATCGGGAGCTTTTGTGCCTACAACGATGTGACCGCAGTTACGGCATTCCCAAACCTTAACCTCGCTCTTTTCGAATACCTGAGCGGTTTCGATGTTCTTAAGAAGAGCACGGTAGCGTTCTTCGTGATGTCTTTCGATTTCAGCAACCATACGGAATTTTTCTGCAAGCTCGTGGAAGCCTTCTTCGTCAGCTGTTTCTGCAAAGCCTGCATACATATCTGTCCACTCGTAGTTTTCGCCGTTTGCAGCTTCTACAAGGTTTTCTGCTGTGTTGCCGATGCCGTTGAGTTCTTTAAACCACATCTTTGCGTGTTCCTTTTCGTTATCGGCAGTTTTGAGGAAGAGAGCTGACATCTGCTCATAGCCTTCCTTCTTTGCAACCGATGCGAAATAGGTGTACTTATTGCGGGCCTGTGATTCGCCTGCGAATGCGGCCTGAAGATTCTTTTCTGTCTGTGTGCCTGTGTACTTGTTGGGCTTTTCTTCAGCGATTATTTCAAGATTATCGCCTGTTGCCTTGCACTTGGGGCAGATAACCTCTGTTCCCTTAGCAACCTCAAAAACAAGACCGCACACTTTGCACTTATACTTAACCATATTATTTTCCTCCCTGATACTGTTTGTATTTTTATTTGAATTATCGCTTACTTCAATGGGCTCAAAATCTGACGCGGGATGCTTGCATATCGGACAGATAAAATCATCGGGCAGAGTATCGCCCTCGTGGATATATCCGCAGATTTTGCAAATGAAGCCTTTCTTCTTCTGAGGCTGAGGCTTGGGTTTGACGTTAGCGTGGTAGTAAGCATAGGTCATGCTTTCGCCGCCGTCAACAACCTCGGCGTCTGTCACTTTACAGATGAACATTCCGTGAGAGTCGAGGTCAATATATTGCTCAACCTCCAGAGAAATATATGCGTTGATGTTTTCTTTGAGGACTGCAAGACCGTTTTCGGAATACTTTACGTCAAGACCTTTAAATTTGTCCGCATCTCTTCCGCTTCTGAAACCGAAATTTTCAAACACGCTGAAAGGCGCTGCGTTTGTAAGGCAGTTGACGTTCATTTTGCCTGTTGTTTTGATAATTTCGTGCGAATAATTCGCCTTGTTGATTGTAACGGAAACTCTGGCAGGGGTGCTTGTCAACTGCATAACGGTGTTACAGATGAAGCCGTTATCTTTTTTGGCGTCGTTGGAAGTTACAACGTAAAGACCGTATCCGATTTTAAAAAGAGCGGTAAGATCGGGCGACTTTGTTGCCATTTTATCTCTCCCTTCTGAATCATAATATATATTATGGCAGTATTATATCCTAAAATTCACAGATTGTCAAGATAAAAATAATAATCATTATTGTTTTATTTAAAATTTAAACACCTTGCATCCGCAAAGAGTACAAGGTGTTTTTTTTATCGTTATCAGATAAGACCCTGAGCCATCATAGCGTCGGCAACCTTTGTGAAACCTGCAATATTTGCACCGGCAACAAGGTCATAGCCGAGACCGTAAGCTTCAGCAGCGTTAGCTGAGTGGTCGTGGATATCCTTCATAATCTGCTTGAGCTTATTGTCAACTTCTTCTTCCGTCCAGTTATATCTCATTGAGTTCTGACCCATTTCAAGAGCTGAAACTGCTACGCCGCCGGCGTTAACTGCCTTTGAGGGAGCAACAGCCTTGCAGTTTGCTTTAAGGTAAGCAAGAGCATCGTTTGTTGTGGGCATGTTTGCAACTTCAATGTAATAGGGAAGACCGTTTGCAACAAGCTTTTCAGCTTCTGCCATATTGATTTCGTTCTGAGTAGCGCAGGGCATAGCAACGTCAACTTTTACGCCCCAGGGCTTTTCGCCGGGATGGAATTCGGCACCGAATTTGTCAGCGTAATCCTGAACCTTGTCACGGCCTGAAGCACGCATTTCAAGCATGAAAGCAATCTTTTCTTCTGTGCTGATACCGTCTTTATCGTAAACGTATCCGTCGGGACCTGAAATTGTAAGAACTTTACCGCCGAGTTCGGTAATCTTCTTTGCTGCACCCCATGCAACGTTGCCGAAACCTGAAAGAGCAAAAGTCTTGCCCTTGATTTCTTCACCGAAGTGCTTGAGAAGTTCAGCAGCATAGTATGTTGCACCGTAGCCGGTAGCTTCGGGTCTGATGAGAGAACCGCCGTATGAAAGGCCCTTACCTGTAAGAACGCCGTTTTCGAATGCGCCCTTGATTCTCTTATACTGACCGTAGAGGTAGCCGATTTCTCTGCCGCCAACACCGATGTCACCTGCGGGAACGTCAACGTCAGGGCCGATGTGTCTGTAAAGCTCAGTCATGAATGACTGACAGAAACGCATGATTTCAGCGTCGCTCTTACCTCTGGGGTCAAAGTCTGAACCGCCCTTTGCACCGCCGATGGGAAGACCGGTAAGGCTGTTTTTGAAGGTCTGTTCAAAAGCGAGGAACTTCATAATACCAACGTATACTGAGGGATGGAAACGAAGGCCGCCCTTGTAGGGACCGATTGAACCGTTGAACTGAACTCTGTAACCGCGGTTAACGTGTACCTTGCCTGCATCGTCAAGCCATGTAACGCGGAACGAAATCTGTCTTTCGGGTTCAACAATTCTTTCGAGAAGTGAATATTTTTCATACTCGGGATGCTGATCAATAACGGGTTCAAGTGATTCAAGAACTTCTGTTACGGTCTGCACGAATTCGGGTTCGTTAGCATTTTTTTTGCTTACTTCTTCGATAACTCTTTTAACGTAGCTCATGTGTATCGTTCTCCTTTTAAGCCGCAAAACGGGCGGTGATAAAACTGCCGGGGTATAAGCGGAATTAATTTGTTTCATTTATTATAATTATACGTGAAACTTTTTGATGGTGATTATTTTATACCATTGCTGATAAAAATGCAATATAAAACAGCTAAAATTTCATTTTAGCGTTTAATTTTTGTCAAAAAGTACAAGAAACCCATTTTAATGGGTGGAAATTTGCAAGAAGTTATATAAACTCTTGCGTGAAAAAGCGAAAAATTAATATAGTTTTACAGAGAAAATCAGATTTTGTTTGCGGAAATTCTCTTTAAACCAATGAACAAGTAATGCTTTTCAGCTGATAAAAGCCCGGAAATTCTGGTACGTTGCAAAGCAAAATACCGATAAATCAAAAAAGTGATGTTTTTCGAAAAATAATGCTTGACTTTTTGATATTCTGTGATATAATAACTTTCGCTGGGTTA